>NZ_JBHMIM010000070.1:0-28203 GCF_048060115.1 Micromonospora sp. LOL_023 | reverse complement strand
CTGTTGAGTTCTCAAAGAACAAACACACACCAGCAGAACCACCCACAACAAGCAGGCAACCCCACCAGGGCTTTCGTCCCACCCGACTTCCGCCGGGCACTCTTACTACCTTACTCCGACTCTTTCGCCCCGTCAACCCGGGTTTTTCCGGATCGTGGTGCTCCGTGCCGTTTTGACCACCAGGCTGAGCGCAGCGTGTCACCCCTGCGTTCGTACCTGGTTTTGCAGGCCGGCCTCGACGTCTCCGTCGCTTGCCCGGTGCCCTGCGGTCGCTAACTCTAGCTGGTCGGTCTCGCCGCTCCAAATCGGCCCCGGTCTGACCGGTGCGATCCGCGCGACCCCGCCCACCCAGCTCCGTTTGGCGTCACCGTACGGAGTTGGAAGCTGTCCAGCAGTTCCGGCCTGTCGCCTTGGCCACCTTCGCGGCCCTGGCGTTTCCCGTCCGTTCCCCTGCTGACAGAGAGAAAGTTACGCGCCCGCCTCATCGGCCGTCAAATCGAGCGGACGCGTCCCACGTCACATCATCGGTTTGCGGCTATTTCACCAGTTCAACGCCGGCGAAAGTCCGTTTGCCCCGGCGCAGGACCAGGAATCTGCCGTGCAGCAGGGCGTCAACCGGCACTGCCGCTTCGACGTCCGACACCCGCTCGTTGTTGACGTACGCGCCACCTTCGGCGATCGCCCGACGCGCCTCATTGAGGCTGCCGACCAGGCCGGACTCCTTCATCAACGCCGCCACCGCGGGAATCTCCCCCCGCACGGTCACCAGCCCGGCCTCCTGCAGCGCCGCCCGCAACGTCTCCGGCGCCAGTTCGTCGAGCGAGCCCCGCCCGAACAATGCCTGGCTCGCTGCCACCGCCTGGGCTGTCTCCTGGGGACCGTGGACGAGTGTCGTCAGTTCCTCGGCCAGGGCGCGCTGCGCGATCCGCGCCGCCGGCCGGGCGGCGGACTCGCGCCGCAGGTCCTCGATCTCGGCGCGGCCCCGGAAGCTGAAGTACCGCAGGTAGCCGTCGACGTCACGGTCGTCGACGTTCACCCAGAACTGGTAGAACGCGTACGGGCTGGTCAACGCGGGATCGAGCCAGACCGCCCCGCCTTCGGTCTTGCCGAACTTGGTCCCGTCGGACCGGGTCACCAGTGGGGTGGTGAAGGCGTACACCGGACCGGCACCCCGGCGCCGGACGTAGTCGACCCCCGCCGTGATGTTGCCCCACTGGTCGGAGCCGCCGAACTGCAGCACGCAGCCGTGCCGGCGGTGCAGTTCGAAGAAGTCGTTGGCCTGCAACAACTGGTAGCTGAACTCGGTGAAGCTGATCCCGCTGTCCAGCCGGGCGCGGACCACCTCACGGGCCAACATCCGGTTGACCGGGAAGTGCTTGCCCACGTCACGCAGGAACTCGACCACCGACATCTGGCCGGTCCAGTCGAGGTTGTTGACCGCCACGGCCGCGTTGTCGCCGTCGAAGGAGACGAACGGGGCGAGCTGGCCACGAATCCGGTCGACCCACCCGGTCACCACCTCGGGTGGGTTGAGGCTCCGTTCGCCGCCTTCCTTCGGATCCCCGATCTGGCCGGTAGCGCCGCCGACCAGCAGCAGCGGCCGGTGCCCGGCCTGTTGCAGCCGGCGCGCGGTGAGCACCTGCACCAGGTGCCCGACATGCAGGCTGGGTGCGGTCGGGTCGAAGCCCACGTAGAAGGTGGTCGGGTGGCTCAACTGCCCGCTCAGCTCCGCCAACTCGGTGGCGTCCTGGATGAGGCCACGCCAGCGCAGCTCGTCCAGCACGGTCGGCGTACCCGTCGGTTCTCGTTCGTCGGTCACGGCGCGATTGTCCCTCATCGCCGACCTGAACCGGCAGCTGGTTTCCCACCTGCGGCGCAGCACCGGACCCGCCGCCGAATCAATCGAAGTGCATCGTTGATTAGTTGGGTGACCGTCGGCGACACGCCGCTCATGTCATCGACATCTGTCGACCAGCAGGCGGGGTGCGGACACCGGTGATCCGACCCGGCCGGCGGGGTGTTCCACCTGCTGGTTGCGCGGTGTTTCGATGGCTGTCAAGGTTGTGGACATGGAGCAGACGGTGTTGGAGCCGGGCGGTGCCGAGGTACCGTGCTGCGCGCCGCTGATGGCCGGCGCTCTGCCGGCCGTACAGGCGGGCGAGTTGGCCAAGGTGTTCAAGGCGCTCGCCGACCCGGCGCGGCTGAGGTTGCTCTCCCTGATCGCCTCCGCCGCCGAGGGCGAGGTGTGCGTCTGCGACCTGTCCACGGCGTTCGACCTCACCGGGCCGACCATCTCGCATCACCTGCGGGTGTTGCGGGAAGCCGGCCTGGTCGACTGCGAACGACGCGGCACGTGGGTCTACTACTGGCCGAGGCCGGCCGCCATCGGCCGGCTGTCGGCGCTGTTGTCGACCCACCGAGGTGATTTCGACTCATTCGGCTGATCACCGCACCGTGCCCGGCGGGGGCGGCTATGGCAGGGTGACACCCGTGGCGATGACACCCGTTAGCCCGGCAGCCCGTGGCGCTCACCGGGCCGTACGGCTGGAGGACGCCATCCACGCCCTGCTCGAACGGCGGTTGCGCCGACGGGGCTGGGACCTGACGTTGATTCCGTACACCGGGTACGGCGCGCCAGGTTGGGTCCGGGTGATGGCCCGGGTGCTGCTCGGCCGTCGCGACCCCCGGCCCCGGCGGCCGAAGAAGGTCCGGGGTTGGCGCAGCTTCGCCACCCTGCCGGTCAAACACGCGACGGTGGTGATCGAAGCCGGCGGAAAGCGGCACGAGGTTCAAGCCGACCGGGGCGGTTTCGTGGACACCGTGGTGCCGGCCGACCTGGACCCGGGTTGGACGTACGTGCGGTTGAGTTGTGGCGACTCCGAGCCGGTCGAGGCGCCGGTGCGAATCGTGGATCCGAAGGTCCGGTTCGGCATCATCTCGGACATCGACGACACGGTCATGGTGACCGCGTTGCCGCGGCCGATGCTGGCCGCGTGGAACACGTTCGTCTTGGACGAGCACGCCCGGGCGTCGGTGGCCGGGATGGCGGTGCTGTACGAACGCCTCGTCACCGCGTACCCCGGCGCCCCGGTGCTGTACCTGTCCACCGGAGCGTGGAATGTCGCACCGACGTTGAACCGGTTCCTGTCCCGGCATCTGTATCCGGCCGGGCCACTGCTGCTCACCGACTGGGGGCCCTCGACGGAGCGATGGTTCCGCAACGGACGGGAACACAAGCGCGCCAGCCTGGCCCGGCTCGCCGACGAGTTCCCGCACGTACGGTGGCTGTTGGTGGGCGACGACGGCCAGCACGACCCGGAGATCTACGCCGAGTTCGCCGCGGAACATCCGGCAAGCGTGGCGGCTGTCGCCGTCCGCCGGCTGTCCCCCACCCAGGCGGTGTTGGCGGGCAACCTGCAAGCGCCGAACAGCGAGACCTCGCGCTCGGCAGGTCGGGGCGGGCAGCGTTGGTTGTCAGCGCCGGACGGCGCCGGACTGGCCCGTCTGCTACGGGAGGCCGAACTGCTGTAGGCGGGCCGTCAGTCGGCGTCGGCGAGCCGTTGCCGGAGCCGGTCGCGGATCTCCTCCGGGGTGTAGGCGCGTCGACGCCGCTCGCCGCGGACGATCACCGCGCCGGTCGCCGCGACTCCGACGAACGCGGCCAGGCCCATTACTTTCCACCAACGCATCTGCCTAGGGTAGTCGGGTGACTGGCGGCCCACTCTCCCTCGACACGGCGATTGATCTGGCCCGCACCGGCGACCTGTGGTTGTTTCGCGGGCGTTCGGTGCCTGACCGCGCGATCCAGATGACCACGAACAGTCCGGTGAACCATGTCGGCATGGCGGTGGTGATCGACGATCTGCCACCGTTGATGTGGCACGCCGAGTTGGGCCGGTCGTTGCCCGACATGTGGTCCGGCACCCACCAGCGGGGCGTGCAGTTGCACGACCTTCGGGACGCGGTCATGGTGTGGGCCCGCCGCTACGAGCAGCGGGCCTGGTTGCGGCAGCTGGATCCGCCGGCGGGTCCGGCCATGGAGGACGCGGTACTGCGAACGGTCGCCCGGCTCGATGGCACCCCCTTCCCGTCCACCGCCCAGTTGGCGTGGCGCTGGTTGCGGGGGCGGGTGCCGGCGATGCCGGCGCAACGGGCGAGGCGGACGCTGCCGACACCGGCCGACACCGCGCCGCCGGTGGAGAGCGTGTACTGCGCGGAAGTGGTGGCTGTCACCTACGAGGCGATGGGGTTGCTGACGCCGGGAAGGCGGACCAACTGGTACGACCCGGGCCGGTTCTGGAGCGGCGACGACCTGTCGCTGCTGGGTGGAGCGCGGCTCGGTCAGGAAATTCCGGTCGACGTACCGCCGGGTGCCGCTCGTGAACGGGCCACCGGCCAGCGGGAGTGACCGGTGACGGGCCGGCCACCGCGGCGGCCGATGACCGTACCGCTCGGTGGGAGCGACGCATGGCGCTGCCGGTGCTGGCCGCGGCGCTGGCCTCGGTGCCGGCGGTGTTCCTGACCCTCGCCGGAGGACTGCTCGCCACAGTCGGCGAGGTGCTGCACTGGATCAGCGGTGCGGTGCTGGTGGCGGAGACCGCGGTGCTGCTGGCACTGTCCGGTGATCGGCTGAGTTGGCTGCGGCGCAATCGTGTTCTGGTGGGTTTCACCGTGGTGGTGATCCCGGTGACGGTGCTGGCGCTCGGTCCGCTCCAGGTGCTGCGGCTGCTGTACACGGTCGGGACGCTGCGGCTGATCCGGGCGCGTCGGATCGTCCGGGCGACGATGGTGTTGCACCGCCGATTCGGGCCGCAGGGTCGATGGGCGAACGTGTTCGCGCTCGGCGCCGGCGGCCTGGCCGCGGTCTTCGTGGCGATAACTCTGGTGGACCCGTCGTCGCGTTCCCGTCTGCTGCTCGAGGAATGGTTGGGTTGGACCGGTGGTGGGCGGGTGGTCGCCGTCTGTCTGGCCGGGGCGGTTGTCTTCGGCGCCACCTGGGTGGCGATGCGCGGCCGGCGGCCGCCGGAAGCCGACAGCGACGAGCGGAGCTGAGACGGGTGCTCCGGCGCCGGGCCGGGGTGTGCGGCAGGCGTGCGGCGGGCCGGAGGACAATGGTGGGGTGAAACCCTGGATGCACCTGTCCAGCGCGGACCTGGCCGCGCAGTTGCCCGACGGCGAGGACCAGGAGGTGCACTTTCCGCAAGCGCTGGTCGAGACGGTGCTCGCCGGGTACACGACTCCCGGTGAGACGGTGCTCGACCCGTTCGCCGGCTTCGGCACGACCCTGGTGACCGCCCAGCGGATGGGCCGACGGTCGGTCGGTGTGGAGCTGCTGCCGGAGCGGGTCGAGTTGATCCGTCGCCGGCTGACCGGCGGTGCCGACGCGGAGGTGATCAACGGTGACGCCCGGAAACTGCGCACCCTGGTACCCGGCCCGGTGGATCTCTGTCTCACCTCCCCGCCGTACATGGATGCCATTGGGCATCCGGAGAACCCGCTCAACGCCTACGAGACCCTCGACGGGGACTACCCGACCTATCTGGATGAGCTTGGCGACATCTTCGAGCAGGTCGCGCAGGTGCTGCGCCCCGGCGGCTATGCCGTCGTGAACGTCGCGAACATGCGGATCGACGGCCGGACGACCTTCCTGGCATGGGATGTCGGCAAGGTGATCTCGGCCCATCTGACCTTGTGTCAGGAGGTCCTGCTCTGCTGGGACCAGCCACCGGCCTGGCTGACCGGCGACTACTGCCTGGTGTTCCAGCGCCCCGACGGGTGAGATCAACGGTCGCCGGCTGCCTCGTCCGGCACCGGGTCGCCTGGGTCGGCCGGCGCGGCGGCGGTCCGGCGTAGTCGTACGGCGGAGATCGCGTGGTGGTCGACTGCCGCGACGGTCAGGGCCCAGCCGTCGACGGCGATCGACTCACCGGCTCTCGACGGGATGTGGCCGAGTCTGGCCAGTAGCAGTCCGGCGACGGTGGTGTAGTCGCCGGCTGGACGGGCCGGCAACTCGACGCCGATGTCGGTCAGATCGTGGATGGGGAACGTGCCGGGCACCAACAGGGTGCCGTCCGGCTCGGTGCGTACCGCCTGCACGTCACGGTCGGTCTCGTCGTAGATCTCCCCGACGATCTCCTCCAGGACGTCCTCCAGGGTGACGATCCCGTCGACCGCGCCCCGCTCGTCGACGACGAGGGCGATGTGCTGACGCTCGGCCTTGAACTGCCGAAGGGCCTCGACCACCGGCAGTGATTCCGGCAACAGCATCGGCGGTCGGGCGACGGCGTCGACCGGCCGGTCGTCCGGCACGCCGACCAGGTCCCGCAGATGGATCACGCCGACGGTGTCGTCGAGCATGCCGTTGCGGACCACGGGAGCGCGGGAGTGTCCCGAGGTGGCCAGCACGATCCGGGCGGCGTCGGCGGAGGTGCCGCTGTCGAGGGTGAACACTTCGAGGCGGGGGACCAGGACGGCGCGCAGCCGGCGGTCGGCGATCTCCAGCGCACCGGAGATGATGGTCTGCTGCTCGACGGTGAAGGCCCGGTGCCCCGCGACGATGTCACGCAACTCGTCGGGGCTGATCTCGTCCCGGGTGGCCTTCGGGTCGCCACCGGCCAGGCGGACCACCAGGTCGCTGGTGGCGCCGAGCGCCCACACCGCCGGCCGGGCGAGGCTGGCCATCACATCGAGCGGGCGGGCCACCGCGAGCGCCCACTTCTCCGCACGTTGCATGGCGACCCGCTTCGGCGCCAGCTCGCCGAAGACCAGGGTCACGAAGGTGAGCACCAGGGTGATCAGGACGATCGCCACCGGTTCGGCCGCCCGCCCGAGTACCTCCAGCATCGGGACCAGCGGCCGGGCCAGGGCCACCGCTGCCGTCGCCGAGGCGAGGAAGCCGGCCAGGGTGATGCCGATCTGGATCGTGGCGAGGAATCGGTTCGGGTCCTTGGCAAGCTTCGCGAGCACCCGACCTGTCCGCCGGGTGCGTTCCAGGCGTTGCAGCTGACTTTCGCGCAACGAGACGAGAGCTATCTCGCTGCCGGCGAAGACAGCGTTGACTATCACCAGGACCCCGACGAGTGCGAGCTGTGTCGCGTACCCCTGCACGTGCGCACCTTCCGTCGCCTACGTCCGCCGGTCCTGCCACTGCGGCGCCGAGGCCAGCAATGCCCATCCAGGTCGGGTACGAATCCTGCCATCCGCGCGCCGGCGTGCTCCGGTCAGCCTGCCGGTGGCGACCGCGGCCCGGCAGATCGCGTTTCGCGACGGACGGTCCCTAGCATTTTCCCAGCTGGGTTTCGTAGTGTCGGGTCGTATGAGCTGGAAGCATCACCTCGCCGTACGCCTCGCGCGGTCGACCGGGGTGCAGATCACTCGTCGGGGCGGACGGCCCACATTCGTCCGCCGGCCGCACCGGCTGTTGCGCCGACCGGTGTTCATCCTGTCGTCGGTGCGATCCGGGTCGACGCTGCTGCGCATGATGCTGAACAGTCACTCGGCGCTGTACGCACCGCACGAACTGCACCTGAGCAAGCTGCGGGTACAGATGGGCGACCACTACATCACCGACAGCATGGCCGAGTTCGGCTGGGACGTGCAGGAGGTCACCCATCTGTTGTGGGACCGGGTGCTGGACGCCGCGCTGCAACGCAGCGGAAAGGAGGTACTGGTCGAAAAGACACCGCACAATGTATTCATGTGGTCACGGATAGCGCAGGTGTGGCCGGACGCCCGGTTCATCTTCCTGCTGCGCCACCCGGCGGCCATCCTCGACTCCTGGCATCGCGCGCGACCCCAGCAGACCGCGCAGGAGGCCGCCGACAGTGTCGCCAAGTACCTGACGCGGCTTGCCGAGGCACGGCGGGTACTGCCCGGGCACACGGTGCGCTACGAGGATCTGGCAGCCGATCCCACGGCGGAGACCCGACGGATCTGCGCGTTCCTCGGCCTGGAATGGGAGCCGTCGATGCTGGAGTACGGCCAGTTCGACCACGGCAAGATCAAGGCCGGGCTGGGTGACTGGACCGGACGGATCCGGACCGGCACGGTGCAGCCGCCGCGTGAGCTGCCGGCGGATGTGGTGTTGCCGGAATCCCTGTACGAAATCGCCCGAGGCTGGGATTATCCGGCTCGACCCGCTGACTGACTGGCCCACCCGTCGTCGGCCACCTCGCCGACACGCAGCAGCACCGCCGCGAGGTCGCCGACGGATTCGGGTGATCTCATGGACTCCAGCACACCACACCCCTGGAGCCGCCGATGTCCCCCGCCCACACCCCGCAGCCCCCGTACCACCTGGTGGTCTTCACCTCAACCCGCACCGACGACGACCTCGGGTACGCCGCGGCCGCCGCCCGGATGATGGAACTCGCCACCGAGCAGCCCGGTTTCCTCGGCGTCGACACCGCCCGCGACCGGCACGGGCTCGGCATCACCGTGTCCTACTGGCGCGACGAGGAGTCGATCACCGCCTGGCGTCGACACCTGGAACACCTGGCGGTGCAGGATGACGGTCGGGCCCGGTGGTACGCCAGCTTCGCGGTGCACGTGGCCCGGGTGGAACGCGCGTACCGCTTCCCGAGCCCCACCCCGTGATCCACTGGCCTGTCGTCAGCGTGGGACGACGGTCTCGGCGGCCCAGCTCCGCCACTCGGCGAGCTGCTCGACGACCGACACGAGCTGGTCGGCGACCGGCCCCGGGCCGGTCGAGCCGGGCGTGGTCCGCGCGGCCAGCGCCGAACGCACCGACAGCACGCTACGCACCCCGGCGTCGAGATGCTCGCTGACCAACCGCAGGTCGTCGTCGGAGACCTCGTCGAGGGCGCATTCGCGGGCCGCGCAGAGCGCCACCAGCCGGCCGGTGATCTCGTGCGCGTCCCGGAACGGCACCCCCTTGAGGACCAGCCAGTCGGCCACCTCGGTCGCGAGGGTGAAACCGACCGGGGCGGCGGCGACGAGCCGGTCCACCCGTACCGTCATGGTGGAGATCATCCCGGCCAGGGCCGGCAGCAGCAGTTGCAGGGTGTCGACGGCGTCGAACGCCGGCTCCTTGTCCTCCTGCATGTCCCGGTCGTAGGTCAGCGGCAGGCCCTTGAGCATGGTCAGCACCGCGACCAGCCCACCGACGAGGCGGCCAGACTTGCCCCGGGCCAGCTCGGCGATGTCGGCGTTCTTCTTCTGCGGCATGATCGACGACCCGGTGGCGAAGGCGTCGTCCAGCTCCACCCAGCCGAACTCCTGGGAGGTCCAGAGCACCACCTCCTCGCCGAGACGGGACAGGTGCACCCCGATCAGCGCGGTGACGAAGAGGAACTCTGCGGCGAAGTCCCGGTCGGCGACCGCGTCCATCGAGTTGGCGAACGAGGTCCGGAACCCCAGCTCCTTGGCGACCACGCCGGGGTCCAGCGGCAGACCGGACCCGGCCAGCGCGCCGGCGCCCAACGGCGACACGGCGGTCCGCGCGTCCCAGTCCCGCAGCCGTTCCAGGTCACGCAGCAGCGGGTGCACATGGGCGAGCAGCCAGTGCCCGAACGTCACCGGCTGGGCGTGCTGCAGGTGGGTCATCCCGGGTGCCGGGGTGTCCAGGTGCCGCTCGGCCTGCTCGACCAGGGCACCGGCCAGCTCGACCAGCTGCGCGGCCAGCCCACGGGCGTGGTCACGCAGATAGAGCCGCAGATCGGTGGCGACCTGGTCGTTGCGGGACCGACCGGCGCGCAGCTTGCCACCGAGCGAACCGAGCCGCTCCAGCAGGCCGCGTTCCAGCGCGGTGTGCACGTCCTCGTCTTCGATCGTCGGCCGGAACGACCCGGAGGCGCAGGCCGCCTCCAGGTCGTCCAACGCGGCGAGCATCCGACCCAACTCGTTCGGATCGAGCAGGCCGGCCGCCGCCAGCACCCGGGCATGGGCCCGGGAACCGGCGATGTCGTACGGCGCGAGCCGCCAGTCGAACTGGACGCTGACCGACAACCGGGCCAGCGCTTCGGCCGGCCCGCCGGCGAAGCGTCCACCCCACAGGCTGGTGCGGTTCGGGCTGGCGGTGTTCTCGGTCAGGCTCTTGTCGTCCACGGCGACCATTGTGAGGGTCAGGATCCGGAGCCGGGCAGCCGGGACTGCCCACCAGGGCCGGCGAGCCGCCCGTCGCGGGCGGTGGCCAGCCGGCTGGACAGCCCCCACAGCTGCACGAACCCCTTGGCCTGGCTCTGGTCGAAGGTGTCGCCGGTGTCGTAGGTGGCCAGGTTGAAGTCGTACAGGCTGGCGTCGGAGCGCCGGCCGACGACGACCGCGCGGCCGCCGTGCAGCACCAGCCGGACCTCGCCGCTGACGTGGCGCTGGGTCTCGTCGATGAACGCGTCCAGGGCCTGCTTGAGCGGCGAGAACCACAGACCGTCGTAGACCAGCTCACCCCAGCGCTGGTCCACGGTCCGCTTGAACCGGGCCACCTCGCGCTCCACCGTGACGTTCTCCAGCTCCTGGTGGGCCGCGATCAGGGCGATCGCGCCGGGTGCCTCGTACACCTCGCGGCTCTTGATCCCGACGAGCCGGTCCTCGACCATGTCGAGCCGGCCGATGCCCTGCGCGCCGGCCCGCCGGTTCAGCTCCACGACCGCCTGGTACGGGGTGACCGTCTCGCCGTCGACCGCGACCGGCACGCCGGCGTCGAAGGTGATGACGACCTCGTCGGCCTCGCGCGGCGTCGCCGGGTCGGCGGTGTACGCGTACAGGTCCTCGATCGGCGCGTTCCAGATGTCCTCCAGGAAGCCGGTTTCCACGGCCCGACCCCACAGGTTCTGGTCGATCGAGTACGGCGACTTGTGCGACACGTCGATCGGCAGGCCCTTCTCCTCGGCCAACCCGATCGCCTTGTCCCGGGTCCAGGCGAAGTCCCGGGCCGGTGCGATCACCTTCAGCTCGGGTGCGAGTGCACCGATGCCGACCTCGAACCGGACCTGGTCGTTGCCCTTGCCGGTGCAGCCGTGCGACACGACGGTGCCGCCGTGCTTACGGGCCGCCTCGACCAGGTGCTTGACGATCAGCGGCCGGCTCAGCGCCGACACCAGCGGATAGCGGTCCATGTAGAGGGCGTTGGCGCGCAGTGCCGGTACGCAGAAGTCGGCGGCGAACTCGTCACGGGCGTCGATCACCTCGGACTCGACCGCGCCGCAGTCCAGCGCACGCTGCCGGATGACCTCCATGTCCTCGCCGCCCTGGCCGACGTCGACGGCGACCGCGACAACCTCGGCGCCGAGTTCCCCGGCGAGGTACGGGATGGCGACCGACGTGTCCAGGCCGCCGGAGTAGGCGAGTACCACCCGCTCAGTCATGATGCCGTGCTCCTTATTTCGGGTACCGATGTGCGACAGGTCAGGTGGTTGCTGGGCCTGGTGGGGTGGCGGCCCAGGTGGATAGCTTGTCAGCCAGGTCGGCGCCGCCGACCGGGTCGCGGGCGACGACCAGGATGGTGTCGTCGCCGGCGATGGTGCCGACCACCTCCGGCAGGCCGGAGCGGTCGAGCGCGCTGGCCAGGAACTGCGCCGCACCCGGTGGGGTGCGCAGCACGCAGATGTTGGCGCTGGAGTCGACGCCGGTGAGTAGTTCGTGCAGCAGCCGGACCAGCCGGGCCGGGGCCTGCTCGGCCGGACGCAGCGTCGGGTTGCCGTCCTCGGGGATCAGGTAGACCGCCGGGCCGCCGTCGCGGCCTCGAACCTTCACCGCGCCGAGTTCCTCCAGGTCCCGCGACAGTGTCGCCTGGGTGACCTGCATACCGTCGCCGGTGAGCAGCTCGGCCAGCTCGGTCTGCGACCGGATCGCCTTGGCCCGGATCAGCTCGACGATGCGGGCATGTCGGGCGGTACGGGTGGCCGGCCCGGTCATCGGAGCGCACCGCCGCGCCCGGCGTCGTCGCTGCGACCATCGCCGACTGTGTCGCCGTTGGCGGTCTGGGCGAGCAGCCAGGCCAGCAGCGCCTTCTGTGCGTGCAGCCGGTTCTCGGCCTGGTCGAACACGGCACCGTGCCCGCCGTCGAGCACCTCGTCGGTGATCTCCTCGCCCCGGTGCGCAGGCAGGCAGTGCAGCACGATCGCATTCGGCGCGGCGGCGGAGAGCAGGTCGGAGTTCACCTGGTACGGCCAGAACGGGGTACGCCGGTCCTTGCCGTCGGCCTCCTGCCCCATCGACGTCCAGGTGTCGGTGGCGATCACGTCGGCGCCGTCGACCGCCTCCCGGGGATGGCGGATGACCTGCACCGAGCCGCCGGTCCAGGCGGCGATCTCGCCGGCCCGGGCGACGACCACCGGTGACGGGTCGTAGCCGGCCGGGCCGGAGACCCGTACGTGCATGCCGGCGGTCGCCCCGGCCAGCAGGTACGAGTTGGCCATGTTGTTCGCGGCGTCGCCGACGTACGCCAGGGTCCGCCCGGTCGTGCCGCCGCAGTGTTCCCGCACGGTCAGCAGGTCGGCCAGCAGCTGGCAGGGGTGGAAGCCGTCAGTGAGTGCGTTGACCACCGGCACGCTCGCGCCGGCGGCGACCTCGGCGAGCCGCTCGTCGCCGTAGGTGCGCATCACGATAGCCGCGACGTAGCGCGACAGCACCTGGCCGGCGTCGGCCAGGGTCTCGCCGCGACCGAAGTGGGTGGCCTGGGTGTCGACCACGATCGGGTTGCCGCCCAGCTCGGCGATGCCGACGTCGAACGACAGTCGGGTCCGCAGGCTCTGCTTGTCGAACAGCACCGCCACCGAGCGGGGGCCGGCCAGCGGCCGGTGGCCGTACCGGTCGGCCTTCATCTGGGCGGCCAGGTCCAGCACGGCGGCCTGCTCGGCGGGGCTGAGGTCGTCGTCGCGCAGCAGGTGCCGGATCACGAGCCTTCTCCAGTGGTGGTGGCGGCTGCCAGCGCGGCAGGCAACGCGGCGAGGAACCCGTCGGCCTGCTCGGCGGTGAGGATCAGCGGCGGGGCCAGCCGGATCACGTCCGGCTGCGCCGGGTTGACCAGGAAACCGGCGTCGCGCAGCGCGACGGCCACCGCCGGCGCGGCCGGCGCGGTGAGCACGATCCCGAGCAGCAGACCGGCACCGCGTACCCCGGCGACCAGCGGGTGGCCGAGCGCTTCGACGCCGTGACGCAGCTGCTCGCCGACCCGTTTGACGTGGTCCAGTAGCCCTTCGGCGGCGATGGTGCGCAGCACCGCCAGGGCGGCCGCAGCGCAGACCGGGTTACCGCCGAAGGTGCTGCCGTGGCTGCCCGGCGTGAGCAACGCGGCCGGAGTCAGCCGCGCCGCCTGGTCGCCGACCGGCGTGCCCGGGTCGCCGACCTGCGTGTCGGCGAAGGCGATGCAGGCACCGATCGGCAGTCCGCCGCCGAGCCCTTTGGCCAGGGTGACGACGTCCGGGGCGACGCCGTCGGCCTGGTGGGCGAACCAGTGGCCGGTCCGCCCGACCCCGGTCTGCACCTCGTCGAGGGTGAGCAGGGCACCGTGCCGGGTGGTGATCTCCCGGGCGGCGGTCAGGTAGCCCGGCGGCGGCACCACGACACCTGCCTCGCCCTGGATCGGCTCCAGGATGACCATGGCGGTGCGGTCGGTGACGGCGGCGGCGAGCGCGGCCGCGTCGCCGTACGGCACGTGGGTGACCTCACCGGGCAGCGGCCGGAACGGGTCGGACTTGGCCGGCTGCCCGGTCAACGCCAACGCGCCCATCGTGCGGCCGTGGAAGCCGTCGTGGGTGGCGACCACGTGGGTACGCCCGGTCCGGCGGGACAACTTGAACGCCGCCTCGACGGCTTCGGCGCCCGAGTTGCAGAAGAACACCGCGCCGGGTCTGCCGGTCAGCGCCAGCAGCAGTTCGGCCAGGGCGACCGGCGGCTCGGCGACGTACAGGTTGGAGACGTGGCCGAGTGAGCCGATCTGACGGGTGACCGCCTCGACGATCGCCGGGTGGGCGTGGCCGAGCGCGTTGACCGCGATGCCGCCGAGCAGGTCGAGGTAGCGGCGGCCGTCCTCGGCCACGACGGTGGCGCCCTCACCACGGACCAGCGCCAGCGGCGGCGTGCCGTAGTTGTCCATCAACGATGCGGACCAGCGGTCCCGCAGCGAGGCCATTCAGGACTCCCCGTCGTTCGTCGGGTCAGTGACCATGGTGCCGAAGCCTTCGGAGGTGAAGACTTCCAGCAGGGTGGAGTGGGCGACCCGGCCGTCGACCACGTGTGCGGCCGGCACGCCGCCGCGAACCGCCCGTAGGCAGGCCTCCATCTTCGGCACCATGCCGGCGGCGAGGGTCGGCAGCAGGTCGGCCAGGTCGTCGACGCTGATCCGGCTGATCAGGCTGGTGGTGTCGGGCCAGTCGGCGTACAGGCCGGGCACATCGGTGAGGACGACCAGTTTACGGGCCCGCAGCGCGATGGCGAGCGCGGCGGCGGCGGTGTCGGCGTTGAGGTTGTGCAGGACACCATCGACGTCCGGGGCCACCGTGGAGATCACCGGAATCCGGCCGGCGGCGATGATGTCGGCCACCGCCGACGGGTTGACCGTGTCGACATCACCGACCTGGCCGATGTCGACCGGCTCGCCATTGACGTACGCGGGGCGGCGCACGGCGGTGAACAGCCGGGCGTCCTCGCCGGAGAGCCCGACCGCGTACGGCCCGTGCCCGTTGATCAGACCGACGAGTTCCCGGCCGACCTGGCCGACCAGCACCATCCGGACGACGTCCATGGCTTCCGGGGTGGTGACCCGCAGGCCACCCTTGAACTCGCTGGCGATGCCGAGCCGGCGCAGCATGCTGGAGATCTGCGGCCCGCCGCCGTGCACCACGACCGGGCGGATGCCGGCGAACCGCATGAAGACCATGTCGGCGGCGAAGGCCCGCTGCAGCTGCGGGTCGATCATCGCGTTGCCGCCGTACTTGACCACGACGGTCTCGCCGTGGAAACGGGCCAGCCAGGGCAACGCCTCGATCAGCGTGGCGGCCTTGGACTGGGCGACACTGAGGTCACGGCTCAGCTGTTCATGGACGTCGGTCATGTCGAGTACGCCGAGTTCTCGTGCACGTACGCATGCGACAGGTCGTTGGTCCAGATGGTCGCGGTGTCGGTGCCGGCGTGCAGGTCGACGCTGATGTGCACCTGTCGGCCGGTCAGGTCGACCTGGTCGCGGGGCGCGGCGGCGGCCCCGCCACGGCAGATCCACACGTCGTTGATCGCCACGTCAAGCTGATCGGGGTCGAACGCGGCGCTGGTGGTGCCGACCGCCGCGAGGATCCGCCCCCAGTTGGGGTCGTTGCCGAACAGCGCCGTCTTGACCAGGCTGTTGCGGGCCACCGCCCGGCCGACCTCGACCGCGTCGGCCTCGCTGGCCGCGCCGAGCACCTCGATGGCGACCTCCTTGCTGGCGCCTTCGGCGTCGGCGATCAGTTGCCGGGCCAGGTCGGCGCAGGCGGCCGTCACCGCGGCGGTCAGCTCGGCTGGCGTCGGGGTGACCCCGGAAGCACCGCTGGCCAGCATCAGCACGGTGTCGTTGGTCGACAGGCAGCCGTCGGAGTCGAGCCGGTCGAAGGTGGTCCGGCAGGCCTCGCGCAGCGCGGCGTCCAGGTCGGCGGCGGCGGCGAGCGCGTCGGTGGTCAGTACGCAGAGCATGGTGGCCATCGCCGGGGCGAGCATGCCGGCGCCCTTGGCCATCCCGCCGACCTGCCAGCCGGGCCCCTCGATCGTGACGGTCTTCGGCCGGGTGTCGGTCGTCATGATCGCCCCGGCGGCGGCCGGTCCCCCGTCGACGGCCAGCCCGGCGACCACCTGGGTCACCCCGGCGAGGAGCTTGTCCATCGGCAGCCGCTCCCCGATCAGCCCGGTGGAGCAGACCGCGACCTCACCGGCCCCGACATCGAGGCCGGCACCGCCCCCCGTGCCGCCCGCTCTGGTGAGCGTCGCGGCGACGTGTTCGGCGGTGGCGTGGGTGTCCTGGAATCCGGCCGGCCCGGTGCAGGCGTTGGCCCCGCCGGAGTTGAGCACCACCGCCCGCAGCACACCGGCGCGCAGCACCTGCCGGCTCCACAACACCGGTGCGGCCTGCACCCGGTTGGCGGTGAAGACCCCGGCGGCGGCGGTGGCCGGCCCGTCGTTGACGACCAGCGCCACGTCGGCCGCGCCACTGGTCTTGAGCCCAGCGGCCACCCCGCCCGCCCGGAACCCCTTCGGCGCGGTGACGCTCACCTGAGCCGCCTTTCGTTCACGACTGCGGGACTCCGCTGCGCTACATTCCTCGCGCTCACCTGAGCCGCCCTTCGTTCACGACCGCGGGACTCCGCTGCGCTACATTCCTCGCGCTCACGGTGCGACCCCGAGAGCAGTCAGGCCGGTGGTTTCCGGCAGTCCGAGCATCAGGTTCGCGCACTGTACGGCCTGTCCGGCGGCACCCTTGCCGAGGTTGTCGATGGCGCTGGTCACGATCACCCGTCCCGAGTCGATGTCTGTGCCCACCTGCAGGTGGCAGGCATTGGATCCGAGGGTTGCGGCGGTGGCCGGCCAACTGCCGGCGGGCAGCAGGTGTACGAACGGTTCGTCGACGTACGCGGCGGTCAGCGCCTCGCGCGCGGCGGCGGCCGGGTCGGCGACACCGCCCGCTGGGCGGGACGTGACCGTGGCCAGGATGCCGCGCGGCATCGGGGCCAGCACCGGAGTGAGGGAGAGGCTGGTCGCACCGGTCGCCTGCTTGATCTCCGGGACGTGCTGGTGAGCACCTACCTTGTACGGCGACAGGCTGCCCATCACCTCGCTGGCCAGCAGGTGGGTCTTGGCGGCCCGGCCGGCGCCGGAGGTGCCGCTGGCGGCGACCACCACGACATCGGCGGGCTCCACCGCTCCGGCGGCGATCAGCGGAGCGAGCGCCAGGGTGACGGCGACGGCGTAGCAGCCGGTGGCGGCGACCCGGTCGGCGGCGGCGATCCGGTCCCGCTGGCCGGGCAACTCCGGCAGGCCGTACGTCCAGGTGCCGGCGTGCCGGCCGCCGTAGTAGCCGTCCCAGGCGGCGGCGTCGGCCAGCCGGTGGTCGGCGCCGAGGTCGACGACCCTGACCCCGGCCGGCAGGGTGGCGGCGATCGCCGCTGACTCCCCATGCGGCAGGGCCAGGAAGACCAGGTCCGCGTCGGCGAAGCTGGCGGCGTCGGTGCCGACGAAGGTCAGGTCGAGGCCGACCAGATGCGGATGTACGGCGGCGACCGGCGCGCCCGCCTGGCTGTGCGCCGTGGCGGCGACCAGATCCAGTTGGGGGTGCCCGGCGATCAGCCGCAGCAGCTCTCCCCCGGCGTATCCGCTCGCGCCGGCGACGGCGACCCGGATGCCCATACCCACCTCCGCATTTCTATGCAGAGGACGGTATCAGGATGCGCCACTCCTCGACAACCCCCTCCCAAGATCCCGACGATCTTGCACTTATCGATGGACGATTCCGACAAATGCTCTCGATAAGTGCAAGATCGCTGCGGATGGGGGTACGGGATGAAGTGTGACGTCAGTCGACGACTTCGACGTCGCGCCAGAAGGCGACCCGGTCGCGGATCTGGTCGGCCGCCGGCAGCGGCTCCGGGTAGTACCAGACGGCGTCGGCACTGCGCTGACCCTCGTGTTCCAGACTGAGGTAGGAGGCGTCGCCCTTCCACGGGCAGTGGGTGCGCGTCTCCGAGTCACGCACCAGGTCGTCACGCAGCGACGACCGGGGAAAGTAGTGGTTTCCTTCGACGACGACTGTGTCATCGCTCTCGGCGATCACAAGTCCGTTCCAGATGGCCTTCGGCATACCGCCCAGCGTAACCACCACCCGTTCCGGCACGGTCGATGTCGAGAAACGGACAGTCGATCCATCGGTGTCCATTGTCGGCTAGGGTCGGTACAACGATCCTCGGACGCGAAACCACCTCGGGCACCCTGACGATGCGGAGCAGCGGACGTGTCGCAGCCAGCGATCGGGGATGGCTCCTACCTGGCATCGACAGGATGGACAGAGCCTGCTGGCCCGCTACCGGCAGACCCGGCAGCGGTGACCGCGGATCGCGCTAGCCGAACGACGTCGCCCGGAACAGGATCAGCAGGCCCGACGCGGCACCCAGCAGCGCGGCGACGAAGCCAAGACCTTCCCGGACGTGCCGCGCGACAGCCAGGCTCCGGTCCGGCGGCAGCGCTGCGGCCGGCCCGCCCTGACGGTCCCTGGTCAGATTCCGTGGTTGCGCACCGAGCAGCCGCTCGATCTTGTCGAGGCGGTGCAGGTGGCAGCCGACGAGCAGACCTGGCCCCAGGTACGGGCAGTCGCCGTCGCGCCACAGCGGCTCACCGCACCGCGCGGGAATGGCGAGGACCGCGTACGGCAGCCCGACGGTGAGGGTGAGGAACCAGCCCCAGTACGGCTGGCCGGTGGTGAACGCCGCCACCGCCAGCGCGGCGATCGACGCACCGGCGACCAGACGCGTCGTCCGCCATTGAGACATCGTTGCATCCTAGTCGGAGGGTCGAACGACGCTGCGCCTACATCGGACCCATAGCTGATCTGAGACATCCTCAGTGCTTGATGAGCCAAACGGCGGCGGCGAGGCGGGTCAGGTCGGGGGTGGGACCGGCCCGTAGGAGCGCGGCGACGACGGTCGGGGTGCAGTTGCGGGTAGTGGGCGTGCTGGTAGGCGCTGTGGGCGTACCCGATGCGGTGGTGCAGGTCCTCGACGGACGGTGACTGTTGGTCGGGGGTGAGGGTGTCGTAGCGGGCGAGGGCGGCGCGCAGGTGTTCGACGGCGGCCGTGGTGTCGGTGGTGGGTTCGGGTCGGGTTGTGGTGGGGCCGAGGATGACGTCGGGGGTGACGCCGAGGACGGCGGCGACGGTGTGGACGACGGAGATCCGGTCGAGGGAGCGGATGCCGCGTTCGACCTTGTCGACCCACGAGTGGGATTTGCCGATCCGGTCGGCGAAGACCTGTTGGGTGAGGCCACGTCGGGCGCGGAGTTGGGCGACCCGACGGCCGATCGGCAGTGCGGCGATGCGGCGATGCGGCGACGGCCGGGCGCGGTCCTCGGCGCAGGTCGCGGTGGATGGCCTCGGTGGTCTCGCCGCAGCGCGGGCACCACCGGGATCCGACCCGGGATGCTGAACAGGCCGAGCAGAAAGCCGGGCATCAGGCCGGCGATCACGAGCACTCTCACCTTCTGGCGAGGCCGGCGGGCCGGGGCATTGCCGCGCCCCGACCCCCGACCCGTTTCACCGGAATCGGATTCGGGTCACCGCCCGATCCGATGTGCTCAGTTGACCTCAGTCGGATGGTGACAGGAGGGGGTGCGCGTGGCGCGTATCGGTGCGGATCAGTGTCGGGGCAGCCCGCCGGACACCGGGTCCGCTACTGTGCCTGGGAGCGACCACCACGGGTGAAGGATGAGCTGGGCTGGCCCGACGACGGGTTCGACGCCGCGCCAGCGTCCGCCGGTCTGGAACACCGTGGACGGCTGCCGGGCCTTTCAAGCAGCCATGGTCGTGAACGAACCTGAGACAATGACGCACCGACGGATGTTCCTCGCTCTGCTCGCGTCCGCAACCTCGTCGGCGCGCTCGCCCCCTACCGACGCACCCCCGCCGTCCCGCCGCCTCTGCCAGGACGCCAAATACCTCATCGCCATCTGAGGTCACCTGACATCGGGCTGGTCGATGGAGAAGCGTTCGGTCGACGCAACCAGATACATTGGTGAACCTCTATTATTGTCGATCGGCCTGACATCCGGTCCGGCCGATGCACAAGGAGGTGGGCGTGCGTCCCAGCGACAACCGCACCGACTCGGCTGTCACGGTCCGGCGTACCCGATCAGCGGGGCGGGCGGCGGCGTTCAGCGGGGGCGCGGTCCTGGCGATCACGGTCGCGGCCGCGCTCGCCGCGACCGTCGTCGCGACCGCACCATCGGGGCCCTCGGCACACACCGCCCCGGTTGGCTCCGACCGGCCCGCGGCCACCTGGGTCGCCGCGTGGGCGCCGAGCCCGGTCGAGGGCAGCGCCATTGCCTGGTCGGACTGCCCGGCCGGAGACGGGCTCACCGACCAGACCATCCGCAACGTCGCCTTCGTCAGCGCCGGCGGCGCAGCGGTGCGCGTACGGGTCACCAACACGTTCGGCACCCGGGCGTTGAAGGTCGGCCGGGCATCGGTCGCCGTCCAACACGACGGCGCGACCGCCGTCCCCGGCTCGATGCGGGAACTGACCTTCGGCGGCAGCCGTGAGGTCACCGTCGCCGCCGGTGGGCGGGCGCTCAGCGACCCGGTGCAGTTGCGGGTCGCCGCGCTGAGCACCCTGCTGGTCAGCGTGTACGTGCCGGAGCCGACCGGGCCGGTGACCAACCACCCGTTCACCGCCCAGGGCAACCATCTCGCGGCCGGTGACCGGGCCACCGCACCGACCGCCGACGGGTACGCCGACACGCCGTGCTGGATGCTGGTGGACGGGATCGACGTGCGGGCCGGCCGACGGGTCGTCGGCAGCGTCGTCGCGCTGGGCGACTCGATCACCGACACCGCCAGCACCTCCGGCAACGCCAACCAACGCTGGCCGGACCATCTGGCCCGCCGGCTGCACGACCGCCCCGGACCCACCCTGTCGGTGGTGAACGCCGGGCTCGGCGGCAACCGGCTGCTCGCCCCGCGCGACGGCGAACCGTACTGGGGTGTGCCGGCGCTCGCCCGCCTGGAACGCGACGTCTACGCCCAGACCGGGGTACGGGCGGTGATCCTGTTGGAGGGCACCAACGACATCGGCTACAGCGCTCCGGCCGCCGACATCATCGCCGGTTACCAGCAGGTCATCGCGCAGACCCGGGCCCAGGGGCTGCCGATCTTCGGCGGCACCGTGCCGCCGTTCGGCGGCTCGTTTCTGGACACCCCCGAGCGGCAGGAGATCTGGCGCGACGTCAACCACTGGATCCGGACCAGTGGTGCCTTCGACGGCGTGATCGACTTCGCGGCGGCGCTGGGCGACCCGGCCGAACCTACCCGGCTGGCGGCCGCCTACGACAGCGGTGACCATCTGCATCCCAACGACGCCGGCTGCGCGGCGATGGCCGACGCCGCCGACCTCGCCGCACTGCTGCGGCGCTGACCATCGCCGGCGGTCCCGGTCCCGGTCCGCCTGTTGTAACGGCGGACCGGACCGGGAGCCGGGCGTCGCTGCGGTCAGGCGCCGCGCAGGGTGGCGCCGAGCCGTGCGGCGGCCTCGGCGACCGCGCCGTCACGCGCCGCCACCGCCTCCTCGACGGTCAACGTGCGGTCCGGAGCCCGGAACACCAGCTTGTACGCCAGGGACTTGCGCCCGACGCCGAGCTGCTCGCCGGCGTACACATCGAAGAGCCGGACCGATTCGAGCAGCTCGCCGGCACCGGCCGCCAGCGCGGCGCGGACCTGCGCCGCTGGTGTGGCCTCGTCGACGACCAGCGCGACGTCGATCAACGCCGGCGGGAAGCTGGAGAAGTCCGGTGCCGGCACGGCCGGGGCGGCGGGCACCGCGTCCAGATCGAGCTCCACCGCACAGATGCGCCCGGGCAGTTCCATCGTGGCGACGACGGCTGGGTGCAGCTCTCCGGCGTGGCCGACGACGATCCCGTCGACCAGCAACTCGGCGCAGCGGCCGGGATGCCAGGGCGCGTACTCGCCGGCCCGGACTTCGATCCGGTCGGCCGGGATGCCGGCGGCGTCGAGCACGGTCCGGCCGGCTTCGACGGCGTCGGCCCAGCTGGCCGGGCGTCCGGCGCCCCACCAACCACCCGGCTCCACCTCACCGGCCAACACCACGGCGACGTGCCACGGTTGGTGCGGCACGGCGGCGTCGGCGGCGGCGAACACTTCATCGTCGGGCCGGTCGTCGACGCCCATCGCCGGTGGCGCGGCAGCACCCGGCCGGGGCTGGAACACCACGCCGATCTCGTAGAGGGCGACGTCGCGCTGCCCCCGACCGATGTTGCGTCGCAGCGTCGCCAGCAGCGGCGGCAGCAGGCTTGTCCGCAGCAGCGGGTCGGTTTCGGCCAGCGGGTTGGCCAACCGGACCGCGTCGCGGCGCGGGTCGTCGGCGGGCAGACCCAGGTCGTCGGCGGCCTGCGGGGAAACGAACGGGTAGCAGAGCACCTCGGCGTGTCCGGCTTCGGCCAACGCCCGCGCCACCGACCGGCGTCTCCGCTGGGTGGCGGTGAGCCCACGCCCGGCCGGGGCCGGCGGCAACGCGCTGGGCACGTTGTCGTAGCCGGCCAGCCGGACCACCTCCTCGACCAGGTCGGCCGGGTCGGCCAGGTCGGGCCGCCAGCTCGGCGGGGCGACGACCAGCGGCGCGCCACCGTCGTCGGGTGCCGACGCCGCCGAGGTGGCGGTGGCCGCTGCGGTCGCGACGGTGGTGGCGCTGGCCACCCCGGCCCTCGCGCCGATCGCGACGGTGCAGCCGACGGCTTCCAGCAACTCGACGACGCGCTGCGGCGGGTACACCACCCCGACCCGGCGGCCCGGCAGCCCGGCGTCGATGACGATCGGGATCGGCGGGGCGACGTGGTCGATGTCGAGGATCTCCGCGCCGGCCTGCCCACCGGCGTACTCGGTGAGCAGCCGTACGGCGCGGTCGATCGCGATCAGCGGCAGCGCCGGGTCGACGCCGCGTTCCCACCGTTTGGCAGCCTCGCTGAACAGCTTGTGCCGCCGGGCGGTGCGTCCGACCATCACCGGATCCCAGTGCGCGGCCTCGAACAGCACATTGCGGGTGCCGGCGACCACCTCGCTGGTCTCACCGCCCATCACGGCGGCGAGCGAGATCGGCCCGGTGTCGTCGCAGATCACCATGTCCTCGGCGTCGAGGACCCGGGCCACCCCGTCCAGGGTGGTCACCTTCTCCCCCGCGCTCGCCCGGCGTACGACGAGCGCTCCGGCGATCCGGTCGGCGTCGAAGGCGTGCATCGGTTGGCCGAGTTCGAGCATCACGTAGTTGGTGATGTCGACGGCGAGGCTGATGCTGCGTACCCCGGCCGTGGCCAGCCGGCGGACCATCCACTGCGGCGACGGGGCGGTCGGGTCGATGCCCCGGACGACCCTGGCGGCGAACCGGTCACAGCCGACGGTGTCGCGGACCTCGACCGGGTACGCCGGGGTGTCGGTGGCGCCGGGCGCGTCGACCGCCGCCGGGTCGCGCCACGGTACGCCGAGCGCCTGAGCGAGTTCGCGGGCGATGCCGCGTACCGACATGGCGTACCCCCGGTCGGGGGTGATCTCGACGTCGACCACGACGTCGTCGAGGCCGACGACGGGCCGGGCGTCGTCGCCGGGCGCGGCGGTGACGTCCGGGGGCAGCACGATGATGCCGGCGTGGTCGTCGCTGACGCCCAGTTCGCGGGCGGAGCAGATCATGCCGTTGGAGTTACGCCCGTAGGTCTTGCGGGCGCCGATGGCGAACCCGCCGGGCAGCACCCCGCCGGGCAGGATGACGACGACCTTGTCGCCGGGGGCGAAGTTGGTGGCGCCGCAGACGATTTCCTGCGGTTCGCCGGTGCCGTTGGCGGCGCCGACGTCGACCCGGCAGAACCGGATCGGCTTCTTGAAGCCGGTGAGTTCCTCGATCTCGCGGACCTCACCGACGACGAGGGAGCCGGTGACCGAGCCGGCCAGGTCGACGATGGACTCGACTTCGAGACCGAGCCCGACGAGGGCGTCTTCGAGCTGCTGCGCCGTCAGGTCGGCGGGCAGGTCGACGTGTTCGCGCAGCCAGGAGATTGCGACCCGCATGTTCAGACCTCCATCCCGAACGCGCGGGTGAACCGCACGTCGCCTTCCACCATGTCGCGCATGTCGCTGATGCCGTGGCGGAACATCAGGGTGCGTTCGATGCCCATGCCGAACGCGAATCCGGAGTAGACCTCGGGGTCGATGCCGCAGGCCCGCAGCACCCGGGGGTTGACCATGCCGCAGCCGCCCCATTCGACCCAGCGCGGGCCGTCGCGGTGCTGTGGGAACCAGACGTCGAACTCGGCGGACGGCTCGGTGAACGGGAAGTAGTGCGGCCGCCAGCGGGTCCGCGCGTCGGTGCCGAACATCGTCTGGGCGAAGTGGTCGAGGGTGCCCTTGAGGTGTGCCATGGTGATGCCCCGGTCCACCACGAGTCCTTCGACCTGGTGGAACACCGGGGTGTGGGTGGCGTCGAGTTCGTCGGTGCGGTAGACCCGCCCCGGGCAGACCACGTAGATCGGTGGCTGCCGGGTCAGCATGGTGCGGGCCTGCACCGGTGAGGTGTGGGTGCGCAGCACCAGGCCGGGCAGGTCGAGGTGGAAGGTGTCCATCAGCCCGCGGGCCGGGTGGTCGGGGCTGATGTTGAGCGCGTCGAAGTTGGTCCACTCCAGCTCGGCCTCGGGGCCTTCGGCGACCTCGTAGCCCATCCCGACGAACAGGTCACCGATGCGTTCCATCAGGGTGGTCAGCGGGTGCCGGGCGCCGCGTGGGCGGCGGTCGAACGGCAGGGTGACGTCGACGCGTTCCTCGGCGAGGACCCGGCGGGCCCGTTCGGCTTCGAGTTCGACACGGCGGGTGTCGTAAGCGGTCTGGACGGCGGCGCGGGCCTCGTTGACCCGCTTGCCGGCGTCGGACTTGGCGGCCGGCGGCAGGGCCCCGATCTCGCGGCGGGCCAACGAGATGGGGGCACGGTCGCCGATGTGCTGATGACGCAGCGCGGTCAACGCGTCCAGGTCGGCGGCCTCGGTGAACGCCTTTTCGGCGTCGGCGACCGCACCGGCGAGCGCGGCCGGGTCGAGCAGCGCGACCTGCTTCGGATCGTATGGGTCGTTGCGGTAGGTCATGACGTGCGGGCACTCCCTCGCGGCGTGCGGTCACCGGGGCCGATGACCGGCAAGAGTCTACGGACGCGCGGCGCTGCCGCAGCCCGCCGGTGGGCGCGGAGGGGAAACGGGGTGAGTGTCGGTCAGCCCTGCCGCCCGCCGGGACCGGCGGGCCGGATAAACAGCTGACCAGGCGGCACACCGCAACCCCGGCGCCGGTCGTGGCGCATCGGGTGGCTGCTGACGCTCATCACGTGGGCCTTCCTGGGCGCTGTGCTCTGGCCGAAGTGTACAGGCAGACGGCCGCGGCGGCAGCCAGGTTCAGGCTCTCGGCCCGCCCGTACAGCGGCACCCGGACCTGGGCGTCGGCGCGGTCGGCGAGCTCGGCGGGCAGGCCGTGCGCCTCGGTGCCGAACAGCCAGGCGGTGGGTGCGGCCAGCGCCCCGGAGTCGGCAAGGTCGTCGAGGTCGGTGTCGCCGTGCCCGCTGGCGGCGAGGACCCGCAGCCCGGCGGCGCGTAGCGCATCGACAACGGGTGCCGGATCGTCGTGGCGGACCACGTCGAGGTGGTACAGGCTGCCGGCGCTGGCCCGGACGCTTTTGCCGTTGTAGGGGTCGACGGCGGCACCGGCGAAGACCACGGCACCGGCACCGGCGGCGTCGGCGGTACGCAGGACGGTGCCGGCGTTGCCGGGGTCGCGGATCTCGGCGAGGACGGCGACCAGCCCGGGGTGGCGGCGCAGCGCGGTGTCGAGGGGAACGTCAAGGTGGTTGCAGACGGCGACGACGCCCTGTGGGGTGACGGTCTCGGCCAGTGCGGCGAGGGCGTCGTCGTCGACCGTGGAGACGGTGACGCCGACGGCCGCAGCCGTCTCGGCGAGGTCGGCGTGCCGGTGGAGCCCGGCGGCGGTGCCGAACAGTTCCCGGACCGCGCCGGGCGCGGCGAGCGCCTCCCGAACGGACTGCGGGCCTTCGGCGAGGAAGCGCCGCGTGGCGTCACGGTCGCGGCGGCGGTGCAGCCGTCGGGCGGCCACGATCCTGGGCGTACGGGTGGTGAACGGCGCCGCGCTGCCGTGACCGCTGGCTGCGCGGCCGGCCGGGGCATGGCCGAGGCGCCCGGCTGGCCGTGGTGCGGTCATGCCGGGCGCCGCGTTCCGTGCCATGTGCTGATCGGTGCCGTACCTGCTCAGGCTGCCTGAGCCGACGCGCCGCCGGTGCCTTCGGCGGCGACGGCCGCGCGGGCCACCTCGACGAGACCGGCGAACGCGGTGGCGTCGTTGACCGCGAGATCCGCGAGGATCTTCCGGTCGACCTCGACGCCGGCCAACCGCAGGCCTTGGATGAGCCGGTTGTAGGTCATCCCGTTGGCGCGGGCAGCCGCGTTGATCCGGGTGATCCACAGCTGCCGGAAGTCGCCCTTGCGGTCACGACGGTCCCGGTAGGCGTACTGCATCGAGTGCAGCACCTGCTCCTTGGCCTTGCGGTACAGCCGGGAGCGCTGCCCCCGGTAGCCGCTGGCGTCCTCCAGCAGGGTACGGCGCTTCTTCTGGGCGTTTACAGACCGCTTGACGCGTGCCATTTCGCCTACTCCTCAGGGTCAGTGGCGCGCGTCAGCGGCCTAGCAGCTTCTTGATGCGCTTGACGTCGGCCTGGGACACCTCGACGGTGCCGGTGAGCCGACGGGTCCGGGTGGAGGCCTTGCCCTCCAGCAGGTGGCGCTTGCCGGCCTGCTCGGACAGGATCTTGCCCCGGCCGGTCACCTTGACCCGCTTGCCCATGCCGGAGTGGGGCTTCATCTTTGGCATTTGTTGCGTCTCTCCCCTGTCACTCGCCGGTGTTCCCGGCGGGTTCGGCCTCGGCGGCCGACGACACCTCGTCGGTGCCGCCTTCCCGCGGTTCGCGGCCGGGTCCGACCCGGGCCGCGGTGGCTGCGGCCGCAGCGGCCTTGGTGGCCCGGTGCGGGGCCAGCACCATGATCATGTTCCGGCCGTCCTGCTTCGGAGCGGCCTCGACGTACCCCAGGTCCGTGATCTCCGATTCGAGCCGGCGCAGCAGCCGGTAACCCAGCTCCGGACGGCTCTGCTCACGACCACGGAACATGATCGTGACCTTGACCTTGTCGCCAGCCTTGAGGAACCGCACCACGTGACCTTTCTTGGTCTCGTAGTCGTGCGGATCGATCTTGGGCCGAAGCTTCATTTCCTTGATGACGGTCTGCTGCTGGTTCCGCCGCGCTTCGCGCGCCTTCAGTGCGCTCTCGTACTTGAACTTGCCGAAGTCCATGAGCTTGCACACCGGCGGGCGCGCCATGGGCGCAACCTCAACCAGGTCCAGGTCGACGTCCGCGGCCAGCTGCAGGGCGCGCTCGAGTGGGACGATGCCCACCTGCTCACCCTCAGGACCGACCAGTCGGACCTCACGTGCCCGGATCTGCTCGTTCACGCGTGGTTCGACGCTGATGGGGCCTCCTCGAGTCCGTAATCTCCGTGGTGCCGTAACCCCGGGCCGGCCCCCGGTTGGGGACGCCCCGGGAAAGCAGAAGGCCCCGGCAGATGCCAGGGCCTGCTCGACCGGTCAGCGACGCCGTCGACGGCGTCAACCCGGCAGCGGACGCACCGCCGTCAGGTGACCGGACCCGACCGCTGGACATGGAGTCCGCGACACGGGTGGGAGCAGGCGCTCCGCTTTCGCAGCTGCCATCGCTGGCGTCTACTCGAGGAACCTTCCAATAGGAGCGTTTCCCTGAGCAAGCAGCACGACAAAGGCAGCGTGGTCGACAACGCAATGCTACCAGGCCCGGCACACCACCGGGCACCGGACGCCGGTCAACCCGCCTTTGCCGCCCGCTGCGCCTCGGCGTGCAGGGCCCGCAGCGCCCGGACCCCCTCGACGGCGTGTTCCTGGTCGACGACCTGCAGCGCGAGCACCGGCACCCGCTCGTCGTCGGGCAGCTCGATGTTGGCCCAGGCGGCGTCCCGGTCGAACCGGACCGCGACGATCATCTCCCACGGCAGGTCGTACGAACGGAGCACGTTGCGGACCCGCACCCCGCTGGCGTCGGCGGCAACCCGGGGGCGGGTGAACATCAGGATGACGATCGCACCCACCACACCGAGGCCGATCATCGCGGCCTGGTCGCCGCGCTGGAAGCTGCCCAGGTTCTCGCCGGTGGAGCCCCGCAGGCCGAAACTGACCACGGTGAACACCACCAGCAGCGCCGCTGCCAGTGACCAGCACATCACCCGGATCCGGCGGGGCCGCACCACCACCGGGGTGACGACCGGACCGGGCCGCGTCGTCGTCAGCTCATCTGCCACCCGTCGAGTCTGCCACTCCACTCCCCGTTACCTCTCAGTGGGCTTTAGTGAGCGCACGGTTGGTAGTCCTGCCTTGCGGTAGGACGGTCCCGGTC
>NZ_JBHMIM010000069.1:0-30719 GCF_048060115.1 Micromonospora sp. LOL_023 | reverse complement strand
GACGACGAACACGCCGTGTCCACCGACACCGCCGGCCCCTCCAGACCCAGGTGGTACGCCACCCGACCGGACAGCACACTGGCGGAGCTGCCGTTGGTCAGGTACGGCACGACGTCCTCGGGTGGGTTGTGCAACCGGGTGCCGTAGTCGTCGTACATCACGCCGGCGAAGACCCCGGTCGCGCTGCCTCGTAACGTGCGGGGGTCGATCCCGGCGCGTTCGACGGCCTCCCAGGCGGTTTCCAGCAGCAGACGCTGCTGCGGATCCATGGCGATCGCCTCGCGACGGCCGATGCCGAAGAAGTCCGGGTCGAAGCCGGCCACGTCGTCCAGGAAGCCACCTTCCCGGACGTAACTGCGGCCCGGCACCCCCGGCTGCGGGTGGTAGATGCCGCCAACGTCCCAGCCCCGGTCGGTGGGCAGCGGCGCGATCGCGTCGACCTCGTCGACGACCAGCCGCCACAGGTCGGCTGGCGAGTTCACCCCGCCGGGGTAGCGGCAGGCCATCCCGACGATCACGATCGGATCGTCGTCGACGGTGCCCGGGGCGCCGGCGCCCGGCGTGATGTTGGTGTCGGCCGGTGAACTGTCGGCGGTCGCCGGGTCCGCGGACCGCGGGTCGCCGGGCATGAGCCTGTCCGCCAGCAACCGCGCCACGGCAGCTGGAGTTGGGTGGTCGAACACCATGGTGGCCGGCAGGGTCAGCCCGGTCGCCGTAGCGAGCTGGTTACGCAGCTCGACCGCGGCCAGCGAGTCGAACCCCAGCTCGCGGAACGCCCGGCTGGGCGCGACGGCGTCCGGACCGTCGTACCCGAGCACTCCGGCGACCTCTACCCGGACCCGGTCGAGCAACGCCTGCTCGCGTTGCTCGACGGGTAGCTCGGCGAGTCGCGAGACGCCGCGGCGGGCCACCGGTCGGTCACCGGCGTGAGCGGGTCGCCCGGCCAAGGTACGTAGTAGTGCCGGCACCTCGGACCTGGCGCGCAGCGCGGCCCGGTCCACCTGGAGCGGAACGATCGCGGGCACCCCGGCGGCCAGCGCGGCGTCGAACATCGCCAGCGCGTCGCCGCGCTCCAGCGCGGGCATCCCTAGCCGGGACATCCGGTGCAGGTTGGCACGGTCCGGCGCGCCCATCCCGGTAGCTTCGTTCCACATCCCCCAGGCCATCGCGATCGCCGGCAGCCCGTTCGCTGTCCGGTACTCCGCCAGCTGGTCAAGGACGGTGTTGGCCGCCGCGTAGGTGCCCTGCCCGGCGGCCAGCACCAGCCCGCCGGCGGAAGAGAACAGCACGAACGCGGCAAGCGGCAACTCCCGGGTCAACTCGTGCAGGTGCCAGGCAGCGTCCACTTTGGGGCCGAACACAGCGGACACCGCGTCCGGGGTCAAGGTGGTGAGCGTGCCGGCTTCGGCGACACCGGCGGCGTGCACCACCGCCGTCAACGGATGAGCAGCATCGATCCCCGCCAACACCCCCGCAACCGCACCCCGGTCCGCCACATCACACCCGACAACCCGAACCCGCGCCCCCAACCCCGACAACTCAGCACACAACTCCCCCACACCCGGCGCGCCCGACCCACGCCGACCCACCAACACCAGATGCCGCACCCCGTGCACCCGCACCAGATGCCGCGCCACCAGACCACCCAGACCACCCGTACCACCAGTGATCAGCACCGTGCCGTCGGGATCCCAGGTCACCGGGGCGGCCAAACCGGCCGGGTAGCGGCCCAACCGGGGCACGAAACAGCGCCCGTCCCGCACCGCCAGCTCCGGTTCGTCGCCAGCGATTCCGGCCCGCAGTCCCGCGACGGCCGTCGCGTCCCCGCTGTCCAGGTCGATCAGCTGGAACCGGCCCGGCTGCTCCTGCGCCGCCGCCCGAATCAGCCCCCACACCCCGGCGTGGGCGAGCACCGGCTGGGCGTCGGTCGGCAGCCGGACCGCCTTATCGGTCACGACGGTCAATCGGGTCGCGTCGAACCGGTGGTCGGCGACGAAAGCCTGCGCGGCGGCCAGGGTCGTCTCGACCGCCGCCCGGGCTGCCTGCGGGACCGCGCCCGATCCGTCCCAGTCGGGTACGCGCAGCACCAGCGCCTGCGGTGCCGGAGTTCCGCCGTCGACCGCCGCCAGCAGGGCAGCCTGATCCGGCCAGGCCGGCTCGGTACCGTACGGTGTGCCGATCGTGTGCCACCCGTCGGCGGTGACCGGTTCCCCACCGGACGCCGGCGTCCACTCGACGGTATGCAGCTGCTGACCTGGCGGTGTGGTCAGCTGGGCCGGCCCAACGGGCCGAGAAACCAGTGTGCCGATGCTCGCCACCGGCTGGCCGGTGACGTCAGCGACGTCGATCGAGGACAGTTCGTCGCCGCGAAGGCGGGTGATGCGTACCCGCAGTTCGGACGCGCCGGACCGGTGCAGGACCACGTCGTTCCAGACGAACGGTAGCAGGGTCGGTCCTCCGGCGAGCAGGTCGGCGTGCATCGCGGCGTCCAGCAGCGCCGGATGAATCCCGTAACCGGTGCTGGCGGTGTCGGCGGGGAGAGTGACCTCGGCGAAAATCTCCTCGCCACGTCGCCACGCGGCCTGCAGTCCGTGGAAGGCCGGCCCGTAGCCGTAGCCGCGATCGGCGAGCATGTCGTAGGCCGCTGTCACGTCGATCGCGGTGGCTCCGGTGGGCGGCCACTCGGTCAGCGCAGCACCGGTGACACCGCCGCCGGTTGCGGTCGTCGCTGGGCGCATGGTCCCCGTCGCGTGCCGGGTCCAGGCGGCGTCGGCGGCAGCGTTGGCGGGGCGCGAGTGGATGGCTATCGAGCACCCGTCGGACCCGGGGCGGTCGACGACGACCTGGACGACCGCGCCGGCGGCTCCGTTCAGCGGCAGCGGCGCCTGCAGAGTCAGCTCACCGAGGACCGGATGGTCCACCTGCGCCCCGGCGCGAAGGGCGAGTTCGACGAAGGCAGTGCCGGGCAGCAGTACGGTGTCGAGTACCTGATGGTCGGCGAGCCACGGCTGCGTGGCCGGGTCCAACCGCCCGGTCAGTACGACACCCGCACCGGCCAGCGGCAGCGCCGCCGCGAGCATCGGGTGCCGGGCCGGCGTCTGTCCCACGCCGGTCAGGTCGGTGCTAGCCGTCAACCAGTAACGCTTGCGGTGGAACGGATAGGTGGGCAGGTCGACAGGTCCACGGCCGCTGCCGGTGTCAGCCGCGGACGGCAGCACCACGTCCCAGTCGACCGTGGCACCGCGTACCCACAGCCGGGCGACGCCGGACAGCACCGACTCCACTTCGTCGGCCCCGGTGCGTAGCATCGGCACCACCTCGATGCCGGCGGCGATCGTGGCGACCAGACCGGACAGCGCCGCGCCGGGCCCGACCTCCACGATCGTCGTCACGCCGGTGTCGACCGCGCTGGTCACCGCGTCCGCGAACCGTACCGGCTGCCGGATCTGGTCCACCCAGTAATCCGGCTCGCCCCACTGGTCGTCGACCACGCCGCCGGAGACCGACGACACCGCCGGCACCGTCAGCGGTCGACTCGCCACCTGTGCCACGACCTGCCGGAAGTCAGCCAGAACCGGGTTCATGAGCCCGGAGTGGAAGGCGTGGGACACCCGCAGCCAGGAGACCGGGGTCCCCGCCGGCAGCCGCTCAACCGCCGACTCCACCGCCGGGCGCGATCCGGACAGCACCACCGCCGACGGCCCGTTGACCGCCGCCAGCCACACGCCGTCGCCCAGCAACGGTCGCACCGCGTCCTCGGCGGCGCCCACCGCCGCCATCGCTCCGCCGGTGGGCAGCCGCTGCATCAACCGTCCCCGGTGCACCGCCAGCTGGCAGCCGTCGGTGAGCGACAGCGCGCCGGAGGCCACCGCCGCCGCCAGTTCGCCCACCGAGTGGCCCAGCACCACCTCCGGGTTCACCGCCCACGAACGCAGCAGCCGGCTCAGCGCTACTTCCACCGCGAACAGTGCCGGCTGTACGTACGCGGTCTGGTCCAGCCAGTCGTCGGTCTCGCCGAGCAGTGCGTCGCGCAACGGCAGCCCCAGGTCGGCGAAGACCGTGCACGCCTCATCGAACGCCGCGGCGAACACATCGAACCGGTGGTACAGCCCACGGCCCATCCGTAGTCGCTGCGAACCCTGACCGGGGAATACGAAGCCGACCTGGCCGTCGCCGGACACCGAGCCCACGATCACCTGTGCGGCGGCTCCACCCGCGGCGAGGTGTCGTAGTCCGGCGGCGGCGTCCACCGGGTTCTCGGCCAGTACCACGGCCCGGTGCTGGAACACGGCTCGCGTACCGACCAGCGCCCGCGCCACATCGGTCAGTGGCACGCCGGACTCCACCACCGGCACCAACCGCCGCGCGATCTCCCGCATGGCGGCGGAGTCGCGAGCGGACAGCACCAGCGGTACCACGCCGGCGTGAGCTGGTCCCGGGTCGGCCGACGCGGATGTCGGCACCCGCACCGGTGCCTGCTCAAGGATCACGTGTGCGTTCGTTCCGCTGATGCCGAACGACGACACCGCCGCCCGCCGCGGGCCGTCCGGTGCCGGCCACGGACGCGCCCGCGCCAGCAGTCGCACCTCGCCCACCGACCAGTCGACCTGTGCCGACGGCTGGTCCACGTGCAGGGTCCTAGGCAGTTCGGCGTGCCGCATCGCCTCAACCATCTTGATCACCCCGGCGACACCGGCAGCCGCCTGAGTGTGGCCGAGGTTCGACTTGATCGAGCCGAGCCACAGCGGTCGGTCGTCGCGCCGGTGCTGTCCGTAGGTGTTGATCAGCGCCTGCGCCTCGACGGGGTCGCCCAGGGTGGTGCCGGTGCCGTGTGCCTCAACGACGTCGATGTCCGCCAATCTCAGCGCGGCACTGGCCAGCGCGTCGTGGATCACGCGTTCCTGGGACGGGCCGTTCGGCGCGGTCAGTCCGTTGCTGGCACCGTCGGAGTTGACCGCCGAACCTCGGATCACCGCCAGCACCGGGTGCTTGTTGCGCTGGGCGTCCGACAACCGCTCCAGCAGCAGCACGCCTGCACCCTCGCCCCAGCCGGTGCCGTCCGCCCCGGCGGCGAACGACTTGCAGCGGCCGTCGCCGGCCAGCCCACGCTGGCGGCTGAAGTCAATGAACGTGTCGGGTGTGGACATGACGGTCACCCCGCCGGCCAGGGCCAACGTGCACTCCCCCTGCCGTAGCGCCCGCGCCGCCCAGTGCAGCGCGACCAGCGACGACGAGCAGGCGGTGTCGACGGTGACGGCGGGCCCTTCGAAGCCGAAGGTGTACGCGATCCGGCCGGACACCACGCTCGCCAGGCTGCCGTTGCCCAGGTAGCCCGCGATCTCCTCGGATACCTGCCCGAGCCGGGTGCCCCAGTCGTGGTACATGACGCCGGCGAACACCCCGGTACGGGATCCGCGCAACGAGTGCGGGTTGATACCGGCGCGTTCGACCGCCTCCCAGGTGATCTCCAGCAGCAGGCGCTGCTGCGGATCCATCGCGGCTGCCTCCCGCGGACTGATCCCGAAGAACTCCGGATCGAACATGGCTGCGTCGTGCAGAAAGCCGCCCTGGTTGACGTAGCTGCGGCCGGGTTGCCCCGGCTCAGGGTGGTAGATCTGCTCGAGCTGCCACCCCCGGTCGGTGGGGAACTCGCTGACCGCGTCCACTCCGTCGGCGACCAGGCGCCACAGCTGCTCCGGTGACGCCACGTCGCCCGGGTACCGGCACGCCATCGCGACGATCGCGATCGGCTCGTCGGTGGTGGCGGCGGTGGCGGTGTCCGACGCGGCAGCCGGCGCGTCGGCGACCGGCGCAGCCTTGTCGACCAGGTAGGCGGCCAGCGCCTGAGGGGTCGGGTAGTCGAAGACGAGCGTGGCCGGCAGGGTGAACCCGGTCTCGGTGGTGAGCAGGTTGCGCAGCTCCACGGCGGCCAGTGAGTCGAACCCGACCTCGCTGAACGCCCGGTCGGGCTCGACGGCCTCGGCACCGCTGTGCCCGAGGACGGCGGCTGCCTTACGGCGGACCAGGGCTAGTACAGCGCGCTGCCGCTCGGCCGGAGCGAGCCTCGCCCAGTCGGCCGCGACTCCGTGCGGTGCCGGACGCCCGTCCGGTGTCGCGATGCCGGACGCGGTCGTCGACCGGTTCCCGCCGGGTTGGGTCGCCGGGACGATCTGACGTAGCAGCGGCGGCACACCGCCCGGCCTGGACCGCAGCGCGGCGGGGTCGAGCCGCAGCGGCAAAAGCGTCGCCGCCGGTACGCTCAGTGCCGCGTCGAACAGCCCCAGATTGTCCTTGTTGGACATGCCGGGCAGGCCGGATCGATCGACACGTCGCCGGGCGGCGTCGTCCAGCCGGTCCCCCATCCCACCGGCCTGTGCCCACAGCCCCCACGCCAGACTGAGCGCGGGCAGGCCGGCCGCGCGACGGTAGGCGGCGAGGGCGTCCAGCGCGGCGTTCGCGGCCGCGTAGTTCGCCTGGCCGGCACCGTCAAGATGACCGGCGGCCGACGAGCAGAGCACGAACCAGGCCAGTGGCAGGTCCAGGGTCAGCTCGTGCAGATGCCAGGCGGCGTACGCCTTGGCAGCGGCGACGGCCTCCATCCGCGGCCCGGTGAGGGTGTCGACGAGCCCGTCGTCGAGTACGCCAGCGGCGTGCACCACCGCGGTCAGCGGGTGCTCGAGCGCGATGCCGTCGAGCACCGTGGCGAGGGCGGACCGGTCGGACACGTCGCAGGCGGCGACGCGCACGGCCGCACCCAGCTCGGCCAATGCGGCGGCCAGGTCCCCGGCTCCGGCGGCCTGCGGGCCGCTCCGGCTCACCAGCAGCAGGTGCCGTACCCCGTGCGCACGAACCAGATGCTCGGCGAGGACAGCCCCGACACCGCCGGTGCCACCGGTGATCAGCACCGTGCCCGCTGGATCGAGCCGGCCCGACCGACCGTCCCGGAGGGCTCCGTCTGCGGGGGTGATGCCGACGGGCGGAACCGACGGGAGTGGTTCCACCGGCGGGGCGAGGGCCAGCCGGGGCGCCAGCACCGCGCCGGCGCGAACCGCGATCTGGGGTTCATCCGCGGTGACGGCGGCAGCCAGCGCGGCGGCCAGGCCGTCGGCGTCGGTGGCGGCGTCGACGTCGGTGGCGGTGGCGGTGGCGACGTCGGTGGCGGTGGCGGTGGCGAGGACGTCGAGCAGCAGGAATCTGCCAGGATGTTCGGCCTGGGTCGCACGGACCAGGCCGTGCACACCCCCGTGGGCAGGGTCGGTGGTGCCGGCGGGATCACCGTCGAGGCGACTTCCGCCAGCGGTCACGATGGCCAGCCGGCAGTCGACCGTACGGTGGTCGGCCAGCCACGACCGGATCACCGCCAGCGTCTCGTCGCAGGCGACGCGGACCGCCTCGGCACCGGTGCCGGCGGCGCGCACCGGCAGTACCACGACCTGCGGCAGCACGTCGGGCAGTTGCCGGCCCTGGTCGAGCACGACGTACGTGATCGGCCGCTGCGCCGAGCCGACGGGGATCCATTTCACCTGGTAGAGCTGGCCGTTGCCGTCGGCCGGTACGGCCAACCGGGCGGCGTCGGCGGGGCGGGTGACGAAGGACTCGACGTTTGCCACCGGCGCGCCAGTGGCATCGGCAGCCTCGATCGACACGCCGTGCTCACCGGCCGAGGTGACCCGCACCCGCAGGGCGCGCGCACCGGCGGTCAGGGCAGAGACCTGGCGCCAGGCGAACGGCAACCGGACCTGGGGCGATCTGGTAGGCGGCTCGGTCGCCAGCTCGTCCGGCGACCTGGTAGGCGGCTCGGTCGCCAGCTCGTCCGGCGACCTGGTAGGCGGCTCGGTCGCCAGCTCGGTGGCCTGCAGCACCGCGTCGAGCAGGGCGGGATGCAACCGGTAGCCCTCGGTGTGGACCGGCTCGGGTAGCTCGACGTGCAGGAACACCTCGCCTGCCGCGCGCCAGGCGGCCCGCAGTCCACGGAAACTGTCTCCGTACTGGTAGCCCTGGGCGGCGAGCCGCTCGTACCAGCCGGCCAGGTCTACCGGTTCGGCGCCGGGCGGCGGCCACGTCACGGCCCAGTCAGCATCGATGGGTGCGGCCCGCGCCGCCGGCGCCAGGGTGCCACTGACGTGTTGCTGCCAGCGGCTGCCGCTGGTCACGGCTCCGCTGCAGGAGTGGATCGTGACGGGACGCCGGCCGTCACCCGGGTCGGGACCGACCACGATCTGCAGTGCGGTCGCCGCCCCGTCGGCCAGGACCAGCGGCGAGTGCAGGGTGAGTTCGGCCACCGTCGGGCTGCCCAGCAGCGCGCCGGCGTGTCCGGCGAGCTCGACGAAGGCCGTGGCGGGCAGCAGGGTCGCACCGGCGACGACATGGTCAGCCAACCAGGGATGGGTCTGCGCCGATATCCGGCCGGTGAGCAGCGTACGGTCGCCGTCGGCGAGCTGGACCACCGCCCCGAGCAGCGGATGTTCGGCGTCGGCCTGGCCGAGGGCGGCCGCGTCACGGCGCGGGCCGGGTGGCGTGAGCCAGTGCCGGCGGCGCTGGAACGGGTACGTGGGAAGCTCGACCTGACGGTTGACCTGCCCGTCGAACACGGCTGGCCACGCCACCGACGCGCCGCGCTGGTGCAGGTGTGCGAGCACTCCGACCAGGTCACGGACCTCGGCGCGGCCCGGGCGCAACGTGGCGGCGAAGGACACGTCGTCGAGGACGTCGGGCAGGCAGGCCGGACCGAGCGCGCTGAGCACCGCGTCCGGGCCGAGTTCGACGAAGGTACGCACCCCGGCGGCGGCCAGCGCGGCCACGCCATCGGAGAACCGGACGCTCTTCCGCACCTGCCGTACCCAGTATTCGGGGTCCGCCAGTTCGTCGTTGCCGATCAGCTCTCCGGTCACCGTCGACACCATCGGGATCCGGGCCGGCGCGAAGTCGACCGCCTGGGCGAACTGGCGATACGACGCGAGCATCGGGTCCATCCGGGCGGAGTGGAAGGCGTGCGACACCCGCAACGGACGGATCCGGCGGCCCTGTGCGGCGAAGGTCTCGGCGATCCGGGTGACCATCGGCTCGTCACCGGAGATGACCAGCGAGCGTGGACCGTTGACGGCCGCGACGCTCACTTCGACGGGCAGTCGGCTGGGCAGTTCGTCGGGAGCCGCTTCGATGGCGACCATCGCTCCGCCGGCGGGCAACGCCTGCATGAGCTCGCCCCGGGCGGTCACCAGCAGCGACGCGTCGGCCAGGGTGAGCACGCCGGCGACGTGGGCGGCTGCCAGCTCGCCTACCGAGTGGCCCAGTACGTAGTCGGGGCGGAGCCCCCAGGACTCCAGCAGTCGGTACAACGCCACCTCGGTGACGAAGATCGCGGCCTGGGCGTACCGGGTCTGGTCGAGCAGGGCCTGGTCGTCGCCGGCCAGGATGGAGCGCAACGGTCGGTCCAGGTGGACGTCGACCTGGTCGGCCGCGTCGGCGAAGGCCCGCGCGAACGCCGGGAACTGCCGGGCGAGGGCCTGCCCGGCAGCGAGACGCTGGGTGCCCTGCCCCGTGAACATGTACGCGACCCTGCCGCCGATCATCCGTCCGACATAGACTCCGGAGCGGTTCGTCGCGCCGGTGGCCAACGCTTCCAGGCCCCGTACCGCCTCTGAGACGTCGGCGGCGAGCACCACCGCCCGATGTTCCAGCGCAGCGCGGGTGGTGGCCAGCGCGTACGCGGTGTCAGGCAGCGAAATCCCGGCCCGCAGCAACGGCAGCAGCTGACCGGCCTGTGCCCGCAACGCCGGCGCGCTGCGGGCCGAGAGCACCAGGGGCAGCACTGTAGGCCATTTCTGCCCCGCCGGTTCGCCGGCATCGGTGGTCTCGGTAGTCTCGGTAGTCTCGGTATCGGCCTCCTCGACGATGACGTGGGCGTTGGTGCCGCTCACGCCGAACGAGGAGATCCCGGCGCGGCGCGGACGGGGCAGCGCCGGCCAGGGGCGGGCGTCGGTCAGCAACGCGACCGCGCCGGCGGTCCAGTCCACCCGCGACGTGGGGCGGTCGACGTGCAGGGTCGCGGGCAGCAGCGAGTGCCGCAGAGCCATGATCATCTTGATCACGCCTGCCACCCCGGCCGCCGCCTGGGTGTGGCCGATGTTGGACTTGAGCGATCCGATCCACAGCGGCTCGTCCCGCTCCTGGCCGTACGCCGCGAGCAGCGCCTGTGCCTCGATCGGATCGCCGAGCCTGGTTCCGGTGCCGTGCGCCTCGACGGCGTCGACATCACCCGGGACGAGTCCGGCGTCGGCCAGCGCCGCGGCGATCACCTGTTGCTGCGCGGGCCCGCTGGGGGCGGTCAACCCGTTGCTCGCCCCGTCGGAGTTGATCGCCGAACCGCGCAGCACGGCGAGGACCCGGTGTCCACTGCGGCGTGCCTCACCGAGCCGTTCCAGGACGAGGATCCCGATGCCCTCGGCGAACCCGGTGCCGTCGGCGGCGTCGGCGAACGGTCTGCAGCGGCCGTCAGGAGCCAGGCCGCGCTGGCGGCTGAACGCGGTGAAGGTGCCGGGGCTGCCCATCACCGCGACCCCGCCGGCCAGCGCCAGCGACGCCTCGCCGGTGCGCAGGGCCTGGCTGGCCAGGTGCAGCGCGACCAGGGATCCCGAGCAGGCGGTGTCCACGGTCAGGGTAGGGCCGTGCAACCCCAGGGTGTACGCCACCCGCCCGGCGACCACGCTCGGCGCGTTGCCGGCGAGCAGGTAGCCGTCCAGTCCGGCCGGAGCCTCGTACAGTCGTGGTCCGTACTCCTGCGGCTCCGCGCCGACGAACACCCCGGTCCGGCTGCCACGCAGTGACGTGGGGTCGATCCCGGCGTGTTCCAGCGCGACCCACGACGTCTCCAGCACCAGCCGCTGCTGCGGATCCATCGCCGACGCCTCGCGCGGACCGATGCCGAAGAAGTCGGCGTCAAAATCGGCAGCCGTGTCGAGGAAGGCACCGTGCCGCACGTAGCTGGTACCCGGCCGGTCGGGGTCCGGGTCGAACAGTCCGGCCAGGTCCCAGCCCCGATCGGTCGGAAACTCCTCGATCACGTGCCGGCCGTCGACGACGAGCTGCCACAGGTCGGCAGCCGAGAACACCCCGCCGGGGTAGCGGCAGCCGATACCGACGATCGCGATCGGTTCGTCCGCGCCGTCGCGTCGGGGGCGCGCCGGCCGGGCGGCGGCGGGCGCGCCGACGAACTGCCGCACCACGAGATCGGCGACAGCCTGCGGGGTCGGGTGGTCGAAGGCCAGGGTCACCGGCAGTGCCAGGCCGGTGGCGGCGGTCAGCCGCTCGTGCAGCTCGACTGCGGCGAGCGAGTCGAACCCGAGGTCCTGGAAAGGCAGCACCGGGTCGACCGTGGCTGGCGCATCGGGCTGGACCTGCGAGATGACCCGGGTGGTCGCGACGCACACCAGTTCGAGCACCAAGCGGTGCTGCTCCACCGGGGGTAGGCCGGCCAACCGGGTACGGAACCCGGCGACACCGCCCGAGCTGCCGGTGGTGTCGTTGACGACGCTCTCGGGCTGGATGTTCATCCGGGCACTCCACAACTGAAGCGGCAAAGCGAATGCGAGGACGTGGCTCGATGCTAGTGACGGGCAGTCCACCGCCGGACCCCTAGCGACCCCTCACCACGTGATCGGCAGAGTGGCCGGACCCCGTACGATCACGCCGAACTTCCACTCCAGATCGTCGGTGGAGTCGAGCCGGGGGAACCGGTCGAGCAGAGCACGCAGGGCGACCTGCAACTCCAGCCGGGCCAGTTGCGCCCCGATGCACAGATGCGGTCCGTAGCCGAACGTCACATGCGGGTTCGTCGCCCGGGTCAGGTCGAGGCGGTCCGGGTCCGCGAACACGTCCGGATCACGATTGGCCGCCGCCAACGACGGCAGGACAGGTTCCCCGGCGCGCACCGTCACACCAGACAGCTCCACGTCCTGCAGCGCGTAGCGGGCGAACATCGCCGCCGTGTTGATCGGCACGAACCGCAGCAGCTCCTCGACCGCCGACGGCATCAGTTCCGGCTCGGCGCGCAACGTCGCCAGCGCCTGCGGATGCCGCAGCAGCGTGTAGACGAAGCTCGGCAGACCGCAGGAGACCGTCTCGGTGCCGGCGGTGAGCAGCCCGGCACCGGCTAGGTCGATCAACTCGGTCTCGGTCAGCTTGTCGCCGTCGTCGCGCGCCCGGACCAGCGCGCCGAGCAGGTCGTCGGTGGGCCGTCGGCGGCGCTGGGCGACCAGCTCGGCGAAGTAGGCGTCCATCTCGCGGCCGACCGTGGCGAGCACGCCGGTCGACGCCGACTCGTCGTTGGTGAACGCCTCTGTCCAGCGGGTGAACCTTGGATAGTCCTCGAGCGGTACCCCGAGCAACCCGCAGATGACGGTCACCGGCAACGGCCGCGCGAAGTGCCTCACAAGGTCGGCCGGCTGGCCGCCGGCCACCATCGCGTCCAACAGCTCGGTGGTGATCCGCCCGACGGTGACGCGCATCTTCTCGACCCGACGCGCGGTGAACGCCTTCATGGCAAGCCGGCGCAGCCGCGTATGGTCCGGCGGATCCATCCCCATGATGCCGTCGTTCATGTTCTCGACCCGCATCCGTGGCTGGTCGAGGCCCTGCGCGACAGCTCGGCTGAACCGCGGATCGGACAGTACGGTCCTGACGTCCCGGTACCGGGTGACCAACCAGGCCGGCTCACCGTAGGGCAGCCGCACCCGGCTGACCGGTTCGCTGCGGCGCAGCGTCGCGTACATCGGCGACACCTCGGTGCGCTGCATCGGGAACGGATACCGGCGGACCTGCCGGCCGACTGCCGTCATCGCAACTCGCTTCCTGTCGTGTCGTACTTGCGTCGCACGTAGCCGAGTGCGTCCAGCAGCCCGGCCGAACTCACCTGCCGCCGCTGCCGGTGTGGCACCAGATGACCGATCGGGAGCAGCCCGGTGTCCGCCCACTTCAGTGCCCCTTCCCTGTCCAGGTAGCTGCGGGTCCGACCGAGGTTGTCCGGATGCAGGCAGTACGGGATGTCCAGGTAGCCGCGCTTGAAGCTGTGCAGCAACGCACGGCCAAGGTCGCCGTCGAGGTCGCAGATCGCCTCCACCATGGCGCGCGCCTCCTGGTAGATCTGCGAGTCGGCTGCCGGGTCGACACCCGGCCGCGGTGCAGGTCGGGTACGGGCGGCGGCCCCGGCGAGATCGAGCGCGTCGACGTTCTCCGCGATGCTCGGAATCCGCTGTGACTCCACCACTGTCTTGACGATCAGCCGCTCGGACCCGGTGGCCCGGGCCAGCTCCACAGCTTCGGCGAGCAGCCGCCGCGCGCCCCACAGCGTGGTGGGGTACATCCCCATGTACGTGTAGACGACCACGTGCCAGTCGATGTCACCGAGCAGCTCGACGCAGAGCCGGCGCAACGCGAAGATCGCTTCCTCGTCCTGGCGCGGGTTCGTCTGCTGGGCGTAGCTGACCGCCACGCTACGTACCCCGTACTGGCGGAAGAACATCGCCTCCAGCACGCTGAGCGCCACCAGTTGGCTGGGTGGGCAGAGCTGGCCGAGCATGCAGCCGCCGAACGTCTCCAGGTTGGGCTCGACCGGCACGTGCTCGCGCAGGTGGGCAAACAGCTCACAGCACCGTGCCCAACTGCGCACGGACTCTTCCAGTGGCACCCGCCCGTACGGCAGGCAGTAGGAGACCGGTCCACCTTCGGTGGCGTCCAGGCCGGCGGCGATCAGGGCGGCGAAGATGCGTTGCGGAGTCGCCGAACCGTGGCGCAGCTGGACCGGGAATCCGCGGTCGCGCACCCCGTCGAGAACGGCCCGGGTCACGTACGCCGGATGGCTGACAATGGGGTAGCCGTTGAGGTCCGCGCCGGCGGAGACGGCCCGCTCGGCGGCGGCGAGGTCACCGACCCGGGTGTAGCTGTCCAGGGTGATCGTGCCCACGGTGGTCGCCGACACCGCCTTCGTGGCCTGCAACCCGCTGCGCATCGACTGTGGGCTGCCGAATCCCATCCTCGGCTGCACCACCAGGTCCCCGGCGGCGTGCGCGGTGCGGACGAACTCACCGAGGCCGATCCGCACCCGGTCGCCGGCGGTCGCCCTGGCTGGTGGACCGGCCGACATCACCGGCGGGACCGGTGATCGGGCCGAGGTCACCGGATCGCCCGGATAGGTAGCGTGTCGATGAAACGGCGGAACGCGGTGACGGTTTCGGCGTTCTCCTCGAACACCGCGTCGCAGCCGGCCCGGACCAGTTCGTCGCGCTGCGCGCCGGTCAACCCGCCGGCGACCCCGAGCTTGCCGCCGATCACGATCGGCAGACCCGCTAGTGGCGGCAGACCGCGCAGCTCGCGGACCACCCGCGCCCCGTCGAGGTGACCGTGCCCGTTGACACTGCTCAGCACGAGCAGATCGGGTGCCAGGTCCAGGCACTCGCGGACGAGAAGGTCGTCGGGCACGCATGCCCCGAGGTTGGTCACCTGGAACCCGAGCTCGGCGAGCAGCAGTTCCAGGAAGACCAGATTCCAGGTGTGCGCGTCCGAGGAGAGCCCGCTGACGATCGCCCTCGGAGATCCGGGCCGGGTGACCTGGCGCACCCGACCGGCCGGGTTCATGTCCACGGGCCATGGCGACGGTGGTACTCCAGACGCGACACGGAAACGACCTCGCGGCCCCGGACGACCGCCTCGACCGGGGCGGGCCGGCCCAGAAAGGCCAGCAGGCTCGCTGTCGGCCCGTACGCGCCCGCGTTCGGGATCGCTACCACGTCGCCGGGAGCCAGCTCCGGCACGTCGACGTCGCGGCCGAGCACGTCGCCCGGGGTGCACAGCGGACCGACCAGGCTCGCGGTACCGACCACGGCGTCTTCGTCGAGCTGGACCGCCACCGGTAGCAGCCGGCCCAGCCCGGACATGCCGCCGAAGGTGTTGATCCCGCCGTCGAGGATCACGAACCGCCGGCCCCGGCTCGTCTTGAGGTTGACCACCGTGCAGAGCAGGGTGCCGCTGTCCCCGACAAGGTAGCGACCGGATTCGCAAGCGATGCCCGGCGTACCGTGACGCCAGCCGGTGAAGCTGGCATCGAGCGCGTTCTCCAACTCGACGCGCACCTTGTCGTATCTTGGACGGCTGCCCGGCACCGCGTACGGCGCGGCGAAGCCGCCACCGATGTCCAGCAGCCGCACCGGCAAACCGAGCTCGTCGTGCAGTTTCGCCGCGAGCGTGACGGTGTGCTGGAACTCGCTGATCAGGCTCGCCTCGTCGCGGGCGTTGCTCAGCGGGAAGAAGTGGGCACCGACGATGTCGGTGCCGGCTACGTCCCGCAGCTCGGGCAGCAGGTCGGGCAGGGTCTCACTGTCGATGCCGAACTGCGACGGCGCCCCAGTCATCCGGATACTCGTCGACGCTCGTGCGCTGGCACTGTTGATCCGTAGCAGGCACTGGGCGACCACGCCGTACTGGCCTGCCACCGTACCGATGCGCCGGAGGTCGCCGGGAGATTCCACGGAGAACGTCCGTACGCCCAGGCCGATCGCCTCGGCCAACTCACCGGTGGTCTTGCCTGGTCCGGTGTAGAGGCAGCGCTCGGCCTGAAAGCCGGCGGCGAGGGCGACCGCCAGCTCACCGGTGGAGCTGATCTCCGCACGGACCCGGCTCGTGGCGACCGCTGCGGCTACCTGCGGATGTGGGTTGGCCTTGACCGCGTAGAACAACTCCATCGGATCGGGCAGGCTGGCCAGCAGATCCCGCCGGGCGGACTCGATCCGGTCCAGGTCGTAGAGGTACAGCGGGGTGCCGTACCGCTCGGCCAGCTCCGCGTACCAGGTGGCCGTACTCACGACAGCGCCTCGTCAAGGATCATGGCGAGCTTCCCTCTCTCGTTCTTGCCGTGGTGGTTCAGCGGCAGTTCGTCGAGCACCCGGCAGGTCGCCGGCACCTTCGCCGGCTCCAGCCGCCTGGCCAGTTCCCGCAGCACCACGTGCGGGGCCAGGTCGGACACCACGCAGAGGGCGAGGTCGCGGTGCGGGGTGGGCGGCACCGCGACGGCCGCCCGCACGCCCGGGACGTCCATGGCGGCGGCTTCGATCTCCACCGTGCTCATCCGGATCCCCTTGCGCTTGAACATCTCGTCGCGCCGGCCGGCGAAGTAGAGGTAGCCGTCCTCGTCGAGACGGCCGTAGTCGCCGGTGTGCAGCCGGATCCGCCCGGTACGCGGATCCGGCCGGAACGTCCGGGCGGTCTGCTCCGGCGCCCGCCAGTAGCCAGCCATGACGTGCGGGCCGGTGACCACGATCTCGCCGGTCTGACCGGGCGGCACGCTCCTACCATCAGGGTCGAGGATCAGCACCTCGGTGCCCGCTAGCGGGCGCCCCACCGAGTCTGGGCGTTCCTGGTCCTCCTCCGGGGGCATCACTGAGATGCGCTTGCACTCGGTCTGTCCGAACTGGCGGACTACCCGGGCACCGGGGAAGGCCGCGCGTAGCTGCTCGATAGTGGGCTGCGGCAGCGCGGCGCCGGTGTTGGTGAACATCCGTACCGGCGGTAGCGGTTCGGCTGCGCGCCGGGCCAGCGTGACGATCATTGCGGCGAGCGACGGCACCACCGGAACGACGGTCGTGGCCGTGTGTCGCATCCGGTCGAGCAACGCCAGGTCCGACTCGGTGCCGGCGAGCACCACCTCGGCCTGCGCGGCGCAGGTCATCAGCACCTTGTGCAGCCCGTAGTCCCAGGACATCGGGAAGCGGCAGAACACTACGTCGTCCGGGCGGTAGCCGAGCGCGTCGCGCAACGCCCGTACGGCGAACGTGGTCTGAGCGTGCGGGGTGACGACCGCCTTGGGCGCGGCCGTGCTGCCAGAGGTGTAGATCAGGGCAGCCGCGTCGGTGCACGTCGGCGTCGCCGCGCGGGCAGGCCGTTGTCCCGTACCGGCATGCACCTGTGGCCACAGCGTCTCGGTCTCATACACCGGCAGCCCGGTGACCGAGCGCAGCGTCTCGGCGTTGGCGTGATCGGCGACGACCAGACGGGGTTCGGCGTTGGCGACCACCGCCGCGAGGTGGAACGCCTTCGTTGCGGGATTGATCGGGACGAAGGTCGCGCCGCGCCGGGAGACCCCGAAGAACATCGCGACCAGTTCGCGGGTGGTCCGGGCCTGCACCAGCACCCGGTCGCCCGGGCCGACCCCCTGGTCGTGCAGCCAGGCGTCAACCGCGTGGCTGTGCTCGTGCAGTTCGGCGTAGGTCCATACACCGGCCGCGTCGCGTACGGCGGGCCGGGTCGGGGCGACCGCCTCGGCCACGTCCAGCAACGAATGAACCAGATCATCGTCCAAAACCGCACTCCTGCCGTCTGAGAGAGACTGGAGGCGCCGTCGCGGAATTGCTGTCCAGCACCCGGACCTGAACAGCCGACCGGATCAGCCGACCGGATCAGCCGACAGAAAGATAACCCCCAGCGAACAGCTTCGGGATCCCCTACCAGCCCCTACTCACGCCGGTGCCAGCTTGGGTACTCCGATGACAATTTCCCTCGCCCGGACCCGGAGCGCCGTTCGATCCACCTTGCGGTTCGCATTCAGCGGCAGCTCGTCGCGGTGTTCGTAGCGCCGGGGCACCAGCCGTTGAGGTAGGCTCTGCCGCAACTGCCGGGTCAGCTCGATCACCGCCGCCGGTCGCCCGGTGTAGAACACGACCAGTTCGGTCGCGTCGTCCACGGTGACGTCGAGGACGGCCACGTCGTCGACGCCGACGCAGCCTCGCACCGCGTGTTCGATCTCGGCGAGTTCGACCCGCCACCCGTGTATCTGCACCTGGGCGTCGAGTCGACCGAGGTAGAGCAGTTCGCCGCCGGGGGTTCGACGTACCCGGTCGCCCGTGCGGTACCAGGTCCGCCCGTCGCGGACGACGAAGCGTCCGTGGCCGTCGGCCGGATCGAGGTAACCGGGTGTCAGTTGCGGCCCGCTCACCCACAGCTCCCCCTCGTCGGCGGCCTGCTCTCCGGCCTCGTCCACCAGCAACTGTTCGTGCCCGTCGTGCAGTGGCCCGATCGGCACGACACCGTTGACGGCCAGCTGGTGCGACTCGGCCCGGTAACGGTGCCGGGTGACGGTGATGGTCAGTTCGGTCGGCCCGTACAGATTCTCCACGCTGGAGTTGACCGCCGCGTCCTGCCAGTGCGCGGCGTCCCGGCAACGCAGTGCCTCACCAGCGAAGAAGCTGTGCCGTAGCGTCGGCAGCGTGCCCGCGCCGAGGCCGCCGAGGCGACGGACCAGACCGATGCTGCTGGGGGTGGAGAACCAGACGGACACCTGATGGGCGGCGAGAAAGCCGGGCAGGTCCCGGTAGGCCTGCCCGGGTACCCGCAACAGCTGCGCCCCGGCTCCCCAGGCACAGAACAGGTCGAACATGGCGCAGTCGAAGTTCAGGTCGAACGTCTGCGAGAACACATCGGCGTCGTCGAAGTCGTAGCGCTGGTCCAGCAGGCGAAAGTAGTGGGCCAGACTGGCATGGGTGATCGGCACCCCCTTCGGCCGCCCGGTCGACCCGGAGGTGAACAGCATGTACGCCGCGTCGCCGGGCCGCACCGGTCGCGGCGCGGACAGCGGCCACCCGGACCGCCCGGGCAGCATTCTCAGTGGCGACCGGGGCTGCGGATCCTGCCCGGCGACCAGGACCGCGACGTCCCGACCGACCGGTAGCGACGCGGGCAGGCCGGCCAGTGCCGGCTCGTCGGCCACCACGACGGTGACGCCAGCGGCGTCGAGCATGGCCCGGGTACGGGCCGGCGGGAAGTCCGGATGCAGCGGAACAACCGTTGCGCCGGCGTACAGGGCGGCGAGGATCCCGACGTACGCCGGGAGGCTGCCCGCGGCCAGGACCCCGACCGGAGCGGGTTGCCCACCGGCGTGCTCGGTCAACACCGCCGCCCAGCGCAGTGCCGTCCGGTGCACCTCGGCGAAACTGAGCATGTCGGAGCCGATCCGTACCGCCGGCTGGTCCGGGGCAGTCTCCAGCCCTCGCATGAATCGTGCCGACAAGACGCCAATGGCAGCTTCGTCCATTTTTTGCCCCCATCTCTTCAGCTCGCATCGTCAATCCGAAATGGTAGGATCAATCAGACCAGCAGGATTTCTTCAATCGGAGTCGCCATCATGTGGGACGACCAGTTCGAGACACTGCTCCGCCAGCACCTACCATTCATCGGCGACGACGAGAAGCTGTCACCAGAAAGCTCGCTGCGTGATTTCGGTCTCGATTCACTCGGGACGGTCGAACTGCTCGCCGCGATCGAGTCGGCATATACGGTGCGGTTCACCGACGAGGCGCTGGCGATGGAGTCGTTCGCTACTCCGGAGGTGCTGTGGACGACGCTGTCAGCGGTCCGGATGCAGGCCGCCTGAGCTGCCGGCTCCGGCCGGATCCGGGTGGCGGTCCACGCCTGGTCCGGCCGGGAACCGGCTGAACACCGGCGGTTGTCCGCCGCAGCCACCGGTGACCGCCAGCCCGGCCGTTTCAGACCACCGCGGTGGACCGTCTCGGCTGCAGAGCCAGCCGGGGCGTGACCGCGACCACCTCGAACGCCTCGGTGGTCGCCCGCACCCGGCCGAACAGCCGGTCGGGCCCGCAGACGTGCACCTCACGGACACCCCGCGTACGCAGCGACGCGACCACGTCGGGCCAACGCAGCGGCCGGACGAAGCTGTCCAGCAGCATCTGGCGTACCCCCGCCGCAGTGGTGACCAGCGTGCCGTCCTGATCGGCGACGACCGGCACCGTCGGGTCGGCGAACTCAAGCCCGCCGAGCACCTCCCGCGCCACGATGTCGCGCAACGGCGCGAACGCGGCGCAGTGCATCGGCGGGCGCATCGTGTAGAGCGGGAGTCCGCCCGCTGACCGCAGCCTCGCCACCAGCCAGTCGAGCATGTGCTCTCGCAACGACAGCATGTGGAAGTCATGATCGACGTAGCAGGAGATCTCGTGCCACTCCTCCCGCCCGGCCAGCTCGTCGAGCACCTCTCGCAGCAGCGGCTGCGGCGTACGGGTGAACGAGTGCGTCACCACGTCACAGTGCTCGGTGGCGAAGTACTCCTCCATCCGACGTGCCAGCTGCACGGTCAACCAGATGGCCTGCGGGACCGGCAACGCGCCGACGTAGGCGATCAACGGCTTCTCGCCGAAGCTCGGTCCGACGCAGAACTTCGGCACCGTACCACCCTGCTCGCTCCAGCGGGCCAGCGCCAGGCAGTTGACGAAGAAGGCCACCTGCGCGGCCTCCGAGTAGTCGCCACCAGTGCGGTAGCGCTCCAGCAACGGGTATCCGAGGACCTCCTCGGCGGTCGCGGTCAGCTCCCGCGCGTACGGGTTGGCCAGCATGAACCGGCCGACCTCGGCGAAGCTGGTGGGTCCCATCCCCGGGAACACCAGCGCCGTATGTCCCTCAGCCATGCGCGCCCTTCCCCTTCAGCTCGGTGAGGAACTCCAGCAGCACCTCGGTGAAGCGCTCCGGCTCCTCCAGGTGCGGCAGGTGACTGGACTCCTCGAAGACCACCCACCGCGCACCGGGCACCCGATCGAGGTACGGCTGCAACGTCGCCGGGGTCGCCTCGTCGTGCCGGCCGGACAGCACCAGGGTGGGCACCTCGATGTCCGCCAGGCAATCGACAACCGACCAGTCCCGCAGCGTGCCGATGACGTGGAACTCGCTCGGGCCGTTCATGGTGAGGTACACCGTCGGGTCGTTCGCGATCTCCATGAACGACGCCAGATAGTCCCGCGGCCACGGGGTGACCCGGCAGACGTGCCGGTCGTAGAACACCCGCATGGCGGTGAAGTACTCCTGGCTGTCGGTGGTCCCCGCCTGCTCATGGCGGGTCAGGGTCTCGTTCACGCCGGCCGGCAGCGCCTGGCGCAGCCGCCGCGCCTCGTCCAGCCACAGTGGATACGATGCCGGCGCGTCGGCGATGACCAGGCCCCGCAGCCCAGCCGGGCGGGTAGCCGCGTGCCGGGCCACCAGCGGGCCGCCCCACGAGTGGCCGAACAACACGTAGTCGTCGGCGACACCGAGCGAGCGCAGCAGGTTGTCCAGCTCGGCGAGAAACAACTCGACAGTCCAGAAGTCGGCGCCCCGGTCGGGCAGGTGGGTGGAGCCGCCGTTGCCGATCTGGTCGTAGTGCACCACCGGCCAGCCGTGGTCGGCCAGCCCAGCCAGGTTCAGCAGGTAGTCGTGGGTGCTTCCCGGACCGCCGTGCACCACGACCAGTGCTGGGAGGCCCGCGCCAGCCGGTCTGGTCACCCGGTACCACGTCTGGTACTCCCCGAACGGCACAAGTCCCTTGTCGTCCGCAGCCACTGCCATGTTCACACCTCGCCGACCTCACCGTGTCCGCCCCGTGCCGCACCGACCTCACCGTGTCCGCCCCGTGCCGCACCGGATCCGGCCGGTGCCGGGACCGACGGTTTCCGTTCCGACGGTGCCAGCGGCCAGAACCCCGGACAACCCCAGATCAACCCCCGCCGCTGCTAGGGGTGAGCACGGGTTGCCACCCCCGCCATCGGCCTGTCACGGTCACACCATTTGCTGGTACGGCGATCGGAGTCCCCATGACCTCGGCCACGACCTCGTGGGTCCGCCGGTTCCGGCCGAAGCCGGACGCCGCCACCCGGCTGGTGTGCTTTCCACACGCGGGAGGGTCGGCGTCGTACTATCTGCCGGTCGCCCGAGGCGTACCCGCCTCGGTGGACGTGCTGGCCATCCAGTATCCGGGACGTCAGGACCGGCGGCACGAGCCCGGTATCGACGACATCGATCGACTCGCAGACCTGGTCACTGCGGAGCTGGCCGACTGGCGCGACCGGCCCCTGGCCCTGTTCGGGCACAGCATGGGTGCGATGGTCGGCTACGAGGTGGCTCGTCGGTTGGAACACGCCGGCACCACACCGGCCGTGCTGTTCGTCTCCGGCCGGCGCGCGCCGTCGCGGCACCGGGAGACCAGTGTGCACCGTCTCGATGACCACGGCCTACGCGCGGAACTGGCCCGGCTCAGCGGCACCGGCAGCGAACTGCTGGACGACGTGGACATGCTCAACATGATCCTGCCGGCAACCCGCTGCGACTACCGTGCGGTGGAGTCCTACCGGCACCGGCCCGGGCCACCCTTGCGCAGCCCGGTGCTCGCCTTGGTCGGTGACCAGGACACCGAGGTGACCGTCGCGGAGGCCGACGCGTGGCGGGAGCACACCACCGGCGCGTTCGAGCTACGGGTCTTCCCGGGCGGCCACTTCTACCTGAACGAACACGCGGGCACCGTGCTCGACCTGATCACCCGACGGCTGGTCTGACCGGCGGCAGGTTCGATCGACGGCGCCGTGGTGCCCGGGCAGGCGGGGGACCATCCGGATTCCCACCCGCCCAGCGCCACGTACCGGTCAAGGGTTGCCCGACGCCGGCTCCGGCTGAACCTGCCGGACCGCGACGAAAAGACCACGGGCACCCGACCCCTGGTCCAGGTAGGTCGGTGTGAAGCCGGCGGCCCGGAACGCGGCCTCGTACTCCCCGCGGGTGAACAAGGTGATCAGAGTGCTTTCCGCGAGATGACGAATGCCCGATTCCGCGTCGGCGATCAGGTACTGCACATCCATCCGGGTGGCGTTGCCTTCCTGCGACGCGTGGGAGACCCGGGCGATGGTGCGCCCGTCGGCCCTGACCACATCACTGGCGACGTACCCCGGCAGGAACGTTTCGGGGAACCACCACGGGTCTACCACTGCGACGCCACCGGGCACGGTGTGCTCGGCGAAGCAGCGCAGTGCCGCAGTGAGCTCGGCGGTCGTACGCATGTGACCGATCGAGCTGAACAGGCAGGTCACCGCGTCGAAACGACGTCCGAGGGCAAAGGAGCGCATGTCGCTCTGGTGCAACGGCACCAGCGGCAGCCGCGCCTTGGCGCTCAGCAGCATGTCGGCGGATATGTCGACCCCCTCGACATACGGAAAGGACCCCGAGAGGTGCTGCAGATGTTCGCCGGTGCCGCAGGCGACGTCCAGCAGCGAGGCCGCGTCCGGTTTGTTGGCCAGCACGAGTCGGGTGACCTCGGCGGCCTCAGCGGCGTAGTCCTTGCCCCGCCCCTGGTGGATCAGGTCATAGATCTCGGCGTCCTCGGATTCGTACATGTCGTACCTCAGCCCTTCACGGTCGGCTCGGGAACACGCTGCTCGGCTGTGGCGGCCAGCCAATGCTCGATCGCCTTCGACGTGGTCGCCGCCTCCGCGTCGACCATGGTGAAATGGTTGCCGGGAACCGTCTCGGTGCTGTCGGCGTGCGGCCACGACACGGGCGACGCGGCAGCACCGATCGGCTCGGCCCCGCGCAGGTAGAGCACCGGGGCCCTGGTGACCCCCAGCTCGAACTCGGGCAGCAGGTCGACGTACCAGGCCATCGCGGTGAGCTGGGCGCTGTCGAACTTGCCCGCGGCCGCCTCCAGCTCGAACAGTCCGAGCACCATCTCACTCATCACCGCGCTGGCGGAGGCATCCTCGATGGAGCCGCCGTCGGGATCGCCCGGCCGCTGCACCGGCTGGGTGTCGAGCAACACGACGCCCCGCGGGCCGGTGCCCATCCGCTCGAGGCGGCTCGCCGTGGCCTGGGCAAGAATACCACCGGCCGAGTACCCGACCAGGACGAACGGCTCGCCGTCGGCAGCACTCAGCGCCGCGTCGGCGAGCAACTCGACCACCAGTTCGGCGGTCGCCGGCAGCGGAACGCCCCGGGTGAAGCCGGGAACCGGTAGTGACACGACGTCACGAATGTGCTGGAAATGCGTGACCAGCCGGCTGTACTGGTAGTGGTTGCCCATCGCCATCGGGGTCTCCACGAACAGCAGCCGGGGACGGGCCGGGCCCTGTGCCAGGCGCAGCGGAGAGATCCGCTGGGCCGCACCGGCCGGGGTGTCGAAGGTGGGACGTAGCCGCGCCGCGGCGCTCAGCACGTCGATCCCGTCGCCGAGCCGGCCGGCCAGCGCCGCTGCCCGGAACAGATCGCGCAGCGTCTCCCCACCCTCGCCACCCTCGCGCGCCGGTTGCTGACCGCCTCCGTTCGCGACGAGTTCGTCGAGCAGGTGACGGGTCAGGTGGTTGGGCGTCGGGTGCTGGAAAATCACCTCGCTGAGGTCGAGACCGGTCCGGGTGCCGAGGTCGATCCCGAGCTCGGTGACGGTCAGCGAAGTGAATCCGGCCTCGACGAAGTGCCCGTCGAAGTCGATCGTCTCCGGGGTCGTGTTCACCACAGCCGCGATCGCGCAGGCGACCAGGTCCCGTACCGCAGACTCCCGTTGCTCGCCGCCAAGCGCGGCCAGCCGGCGCCATGTCTCGGCCCCCGCGTCGCCCGCCCCGGCATCACCGCTCGCCGCGACGGCTGCCGCCGGACGTCCATTCGTGGCGTTCGCGCGCGGCCGACCGACCTCGCCGGTGCGCACGGCAGCCGGGACGGCCGGGATCTGCCCGGTGCCCAGCCCCGACAGCTCGCGCTCAGGCCCCGACCGCAGCTCGATCGAATCCGCTGTGAGCACGCGACGGCCCGCCGGGTCGACCATGACAAGCGAGAGACGTCGACCATCGACGCGCAGCAGCACCCGGGCCGTTGCGGCGCCGGTGGCGTGCAGCTCGATCCCGGACCAGGAGACCGGCCGCCCGGGCTGGCCGTCGGTGCCGTCGACCAGCCCGGTGGCGGCGTGCAGTGCCGCATCGAGCAGCACGGGGTGGATCGCGAAGGCCTGCGTGCCGGCGCTCTGGGGCAGGTCGACCTCGGCGAACAGGTCCTGCCCGGCCCGCCAGGCGCTGCGCAGGCCGCGCATCGCCGGCCCGTAGGACAGACCCCGGCCAGCCAGCCCGTCGTACCAGCCGGACAGGTCGACCGGCTCGGCACCGGCCGGCGGCCATTGTCCGTCGTGCACCGTCAACGGCGAGGTCCCGCCCTGGCTGGCTGCCAGCCGTCCGGCGGCATGCTGCGACCAGGCGGTGGAACCATCCTCGCCCCGGGCGTACACCGCGAAATCCCGCTCGCTGTGCCCTGCCCCGGCGTCCCGCACCACCACCTGGATCTGGATCGCGGTGGCCGGGTCCAACGGCACCGGAGCAAGCTCCGTCAACTGAGTGACCCGGCTACAGCCGACCCGGTCCCCGGCATGTATCGCGAACTCGATCAGCGCCGAGCTCGGCAGCACGGTGACATCCCCGATCCGGTGGTCGTCCAGCCAGGACCGGGCGGCCCGCGACAGGCGGCCGGTCAGCACCAGGTCCCGCGTACCGGCGACCGGCACCGCCGCGCCCAGCAGCGGATGCCCGGTCTCCTCCAACCCGGCGGCGACTACCTCACCGACCGCCAGCGCGTCCATCTCGACCCAGTACCGCTGCCGATGGAACGAGTACGGAGGCAGCGCCACCTGCCGTGCGCCCCGACCGGCGTACAGTCGCGACCAGTCCACGGCGTGCCCGGTGACCTGCAGCCGGGCCACCGACGCGAACAGCGCTTCGACCTCCGCCGAGTCCGCGCTCACCGTCGGTACCACCGTCTGGTCGGCGTCGGGCAGGCAGGCCATGACCATCTGCGTCAGGCCACCGTCCGGACCCACCTCGACAAACCGGGTGACGCCCAGTTCCGCCAGGTGGCGTACGTCGTCGACGAACCGGACCTCGGCGCGCAGCTGCCGCTCCCAGTGTTCGGCGGTGGCCAGGTCGTCGGCATCGACCAGCTCGCCGTCCACGTGCGCGACCAGGCTGACGGCCGGCGGGTGGTAGGTGAGCCGGTCGGCGACGTCGAAGTACTCCTCGAGGACGTCGTCCACCGCCGGAGAGTGGAACGCCCGGCGCACCCGCAGTGGGCTGACCGACCGTCCCGCTGCCCGCCACCGACCGGCCAGCTCGGTGACGTCGTCGCCCGGCCCGGACACCACCACCCAGTCAGGGCCGTTCACCGCCGCGATCTCGACGTCCCCGTCCAGTTCACGCCGCACCTCATCCTCGCTGGCCCGCACCGCCATCATCGCCCCGGCGGGCAGGTCCTGCATCAGGTCCCCACCGGTCGCGCAGAGCTTCACCGCGTCGGCCAGCGACAGCACCCCGGCGACGTGGGCGGCGGCGAGCGCCCCGGTCGAGTGCCCGACGACGTGGTCGGGCCGCAGGCCCCACGATTCGAGCAGCCGGTACGTCGCTACCTCCACCGTGAACAGTGCGGCCTGCATGTAGCTCGTCTGGTCGAGCAGGCCAGCGGCCACCGTACCCTCCTCGGCGAACACCAGGTCGCGCAACGGCCGGTCGAGATGCCGGTCGAACTTCGCGCAGACCTCGTCGAACGCGCCGGCGAAGGCACTGAACGAGGCGTACAGCCGCCGGCCCATGCCGGCCCGCTGCGCCCCGGCACCCGGAAACAGGTACGCCGTAGCGCCGGTGGGTCGGACGCGACCGGTCACCACCCGGGGCGACGGCGTAGCGGTGGCCAGGTCGGTCAAGGCCCGCAGCAGGTCGTCACGCTCGGCGCCGACGACAACGGCCTGGTGGTCGAAGGGCACCCGGGTGGCGGCCAGGGAGTACCCGACGTCGACCGGGTCGAGGTCGGCGTCGGCGCGCAGCGCGGCGACCAGTGCCGCCGCCTGGTTTGGCAACGCCTGGCGGGTACGCGCCGACACCAGCAGCGGCAGCAGCGGCCCATCCGGCCGTTGCGGCTGACCGTGCGCCTGCGCATCGGCTGCGGCCGGGTCCGCCTCCTCCAGGATCAGGTGCGCGTTGGTGCCGCTGCGCCCGAAGGACGACACCGCAGCCCGGCGCGGACGCTCGCCCGCCGGCCAGGGCACCGACTCGGTCAGTAGCCGCACCTGGCTGTCAGCCCAGTTCACGTGCGGGGACCGGTCGTCGGCATGCAGTGTCCTCGGCAGCACGCCGTGCCGCAGAGCGAGCACCATCTTGACGACCCCGGCTACGCCGGAAGCCGACTGGGTGTGACCGATGTTCGACTTGACCGATCCCAGCCACAGCGGCCGGTCGCGGTCCTGCCCGTACGTGCCCTGCAGGGCGCGGACCTCGATCGGATCACCGAGCCGGGTGCCGGCGCCGAAGCCCTCGACCGCGTCGACCTCGTCCGCGCGTAGCCCGGCGGTCGCCAGCGCCCGACGAATCACCTTCTCCTGGGCCGGTCCGTTGGGCGCGGTCATCCCGTTTGAGGCACCATCGGAGTTGACGGCGCTGCCCCGTACCACGGCCAGCACCTGGTGCCCGTTGCGTCGGGCGTCGGAGAGCCGCTCCACCACGAGCACACCGACGCCTTCGGCCCAGCCGATCCCGTCGGCCGCCGCCGAGAACGACTTGCAGCGCCCGTCAGTGGCCAGCCCGCCCTGCTGGTCGAAGTCGACGAAGGTTGCCGGAGTCGAGATCACCGTGACCCCACCGGCAAGCGCCAGTGAACAGTCACCCTGGCGCAGCGCCTGGATCGCCCAGTGCAGCGCAACCAGGGAGGACGAGCAGGCGGTGTCCACCGACACCGCCGGGCCCTCCAGGCCCAGCAGGTAGGCCACCCGGCCGGAGACGATGCTCTGCGACAGGCCGACACCACGGAACGCGGCGGCGTGTTCCACCGAGCCGAACATGCCGGGGTCGTAGTCGGGCTGCATCACTCCGGCGAACACACCGGTGGTACTGCCACGCAGCGAACGCGGATCGATGCCGGCCCGCTCGACCGCCTCCCAGGAAGCCTCCAGTAGCAGCCGCTGCTGCGGGTCCATGACAGTCGCCTCGTCGTCGCTGATACCGAAGAAGGCGGCGTCGAAGTGGGTGGCGTCGGCGACGAACCCGCCCTGGCGGGACCCAGCGCCGGAGTCGTGGCTGAACCATCCTTCGATGTCCCAGCCACGGTCGGTGGGGAACGACGAGATCGCGTCGTCACCGGTGGTCAGCAGCCGCCACAGATCCTCGGGTGAGCTGACCGCGCCGGGCAGGCGGCAGCTCATGCCGACGATGGCGATCGGATCGTCCGCCGACACTGGGGCCTGGTCGGGCTCTGGCACGGACGGTTCCTCCGCCTCACCGACCAACTCCTCGGCGAGATGATCGACCAGCGCCATCGGAGTCGGGTTGTCGAACACCAGTGTCGCCGACAGCTGGACCCCGGTGGCGACGCTGAGCCCGTTACGCAACTCGACCGCGGTGAGCGAGTCGAAACCCAGGTCCTGGAACGCCCGGTCCAGCTCGATGCTTTCCGGAGCGCTGTGCCCGAGTGCCTGCGCCACCTGCACGCGAACCAGCTCCCGGAGGGTGTTCTCCCGGTCCTGCACGGACATCGCGGCCAACCGTTGGCCGAACGTACCGGTGGCGTCGCCGGTGGCCGCGACGGCGCGGCGCACAGCTGGCACGAGCGCCCGGAACAGGTCCGGCAACGCGCCCCCCTGCCGACGAAGGACCGTGAGGTCGAGCCGGATCGGGGCGAGGAACGGTTCCGGTGACAACCAAGTGGCGTCGAACAGCGCCAGCCCTTCGGCTGCACTGATCGGAACGAACCCGGTACGTGCCACCTGCGGCAGTTCGGCGGCGGTGACGTGACCGGCCATCCCGGTGCCGGTGCCCCACATGCCCCAGGCGAGGGAGACCCCGGCCAGGCCGTTGGCCCGCCGATGGGCGGCCAGCCCGTCCAGGAAGGTGTTGGCGGCGGCGTAGTTGGCCTGCCCCATCCCACCGAGCACGCCGGAGGCGGAGGAGAACAGCACGAACGCGGCCAGGTCCATCCTGGCGGTCAGCTCGTGCAGGTGCCACGCGGCGTCAACCTTCGGCCGCAGCACGGCGTCGATCCGCTGCGGCGTCAAGGTGTCGATCGTGCCGTTGTCCAGCACTCCGGCGGCGTGCACGACCGCAGTGAGCCGGCGTCCGGCGACAAGCGCCGCGGCCGCGGCCCGGTCGGCGACGTCGCAGGCGACCAGCTCGACCCGGGCGCCCAGCCCGGTCAGCTCCTCGACGAGTTCGTCGGCGCCTTCGGCTGCCGCACCGCGCCGACTCACCAGCAGCAGGTCCCGTACACCGTGCGTGGTGACCAGGTGTCGGGCGATCAGCCGACCGAGGCCACCGGTGGCCCCGGTGACCAGCACCGTGCCGGCGGCGACGTCGACCGGTACCGCATCGGCCGCCGCCGCGTCTGCTCTTCGCAGCCGGGCCACCCGTACCGCCCCGTCCCGGACCACGACCTGGGACTCCCCAGCCGCAAGCACCTTCGGCAGCAGCGTCACCGCGTCCTGTTCGGCGTCGGTGTCCACCAGCACGATCCGACCCGGATGCTCGGTCTGCGCGGCCCGGATCAGCCCCCACACGGCCGAGCCCGGCAGGTCGGTCACGTCCTCGCCGGGCAGCGCCACGGCCCGCCGGGTCAGCACCACCAGCCGGGTACCGGCGAACCGGGGTTCGGCCAGCCAGGTACGCAGCGCGGCGAACGCCGCCACGGTGCCGGCGCGGACCGCTTCGGGTGTACCAGCGCCGGTGCCGGACCCGGCGGCGTGACGATGCAGCACCACCGCCGGGACCTCGGCAGCGGCGGTCACGCCGGCCAGGTCGGCGACGGTGACCGGGGCATCGGCCGGTAGCGCCACCGGCGTCCAGTCGACGGTGAACAGCGCGTCGCGGTACGGCCCGCTGTCAGCGGCAGCCAGCTCCGCCGCCACGACCGGGCGCAGCACCAGCGAACCGACCGAGGCGACCGGCGTACCCGTGCCGTCGGCCAGCAGAATCGACACGCCGCCGTCGACCGAGCGACTGACCCGGATCCGGGCGCTGGCCGCGCCAGCGGCGTACACCTCGACGTCGCGCCACTGGAACGGCAGAGCCGCCTCCTGCCCGGCCAACCCGCTGCGGCCGACCGCCTGCAGGGCCGCGTCCAGCAGCGCCGGATGCAGCCCGAACCGGTTCACCTTGCCCCGTACCTGATCCGGCACGCCGATCTCGGCGTACAGGTCGTCGTCGCGGCGCCAGGCGTTCCGCAGCCCCTGGAAGGTTGGTCCGTACACCAGTCCACGTTCGGCGAACTCGTCGTAGACACCGGCCAGGTCGACCGGTTCGGCGGCAGCCGGCGGCCAGGAGGTCAGCTCGGCACCGGTGTGCGGCCGACCCGGCACCAGGGTGCCGATCGCGTGCTGCGTCCAACGGCTGTCGTCCGTACCGTCGTCGCTCCTGCTGTGCACAGCCAGCGAACGGGCTCCGGAGTCGTCGGGCCCGCCGAGCGTGATCTGGATCTGCAGCGCGTCGCGGGCCGGCAGCACCAGCGGGGCCTGCAGGACCAGGTCGGCGATCCGGCCGCAGCCGACCCGCTCACCGGCGTGCGTGGCGAGTTCGACGAAGCCCGCTCCGGGGAACAGGACCGTCTCGCCTACCCGGTGGTCGGCGAGCCACGGCTGGCTCGCCACCGACAGCCGCCCGGTGAGCACCATTCCGTCGTTGGCCGCGAGCATGACGGCGGCGCCGAGCAGCGGGTGATTGGCGGGCGCGAGCCCCATGGAGACCGGGTCACCGGTCAGCGGGGAGGCGGTAAGCCAGTAGCGCTTGCGCTGAAACGGCACGGCCGGCGGCTCCTCGACCGAGCCGTCGGCCGGCACTGGCCCGGCCGCCAGATCCGCCGGCGCCTCCTCCACGATCACGTGCGCGTTCGTCCCACTCAACCCGAACGACGACACCCCCGCCCGACGC
>NZ_JBHMIM010000068.1:0-31261 GCF_048060115.1 Micromonospora sp. LOL_023 | reverse complement strand
GGGCCTGTCGATGACGCGACGGAATCGGTCGGGCCTGTCGATGACGCGACGGAATCGGTCGGGCCTGTCGACGACGCGACCGAGCACCCCGACGATGAGCTGCCGCCGGCCGGACAGATGGTGCCAGCCCGGTTCTGGCGGTTGCCCGACCCGCCGGCGGCCACTCTCACGCCTTCGGCGGCGAGCGAGCCGATCACCCAGGCGCACCCGGCCCGGGGCGCGACGCTACTGCCACCGGTTGCCGAACCGCCGCCGCTCGGCTCGATGAGGTCGCCGATGCCTGAATCGGCGGTGCGGTCGCTGTCCGATCCGACGGTGCCGGTCCGGATTCCGGTGCCGGCCGAGCCGCCGAAGGGGACACCGTCCCGGCGGAACCTGCGGGCGGGCCTCGTGGCGGCGGCGTTCGTCGCGATCGTGGCAGTGGCCAGTGGCGCCGCGGCGCAGATCGGCAATGCTGGCGGCTCGGGGGCCGAAGTGGCGCAGTCAGATTCACCGGCTGCCTCCGTACCGGCGTGGACGCCGGAGATCGCGACGCCCTACGCCAGCGTATCCGCGACCGGACCGGGCGTCGGGGCGGAATCAGCCCCGGTGACCGTCCCGTCGACAGTTGCCGTCGGCCGGACAGAGTCGGCGCCCCGGCCGACGACCGCCGGCCCGCCAACGCCCACCCGGACGACGGCCCCAGCTCCGGTGCCGGTCCGGACGACTGCTCCTGCACCGGTGCCGCAGCCAGTCACCGGGCGGACCAATTCCAGCGGCCGCAACCTTGCACTCGGCGTCGCCGTGACCGCCTCCAGTGCGGAGGGTAGAAACTGGGGGCCGGCGCTCGCTGTCGACGGTGACCGGAGTACCCGGTGGGCAAGTACCTGGCAGGACCCGCAGTGGATCCGGGTCGACCTCGGCGAGAACTGGGTCGTCAACGAGGTGCGTCTGGCCTGGGAGTCCGCCCACGCGACCAGCTACCGGGTGGAAGTGTCGCGCGACGGCGTGAACTGGACGACGGTGTTCGGCACCAGCAGCGGTACCGGTGGCACCGTGGTCGTCGAGGTGCCATCGGTGGTCGCCCGTCATGTGCGGATGTACGGCACCTCCCGGTCGGGCACTTACGGCTATTCGTTGTACGAGTTCGAGGTGCGGTGACCGGCGATTCTGGACGACCGGGTCGTCGGTGACAACACGCATATGAGTCGACAACAGAGAGTCGAGTGGAAACCGGTATGACACATCCGCGTCACCCGACCAGGGCAAAGATGGTCGGTATGGACGACCTGTCTCGACGCTGTCGATCTCCGTCGGCTACCTTGTCCCGAGGATGGGCGGCGACAAGTCTGGCGAGGTAGGACGGATCTCCGGAGTGACCGAGGTGGCGGATGCCGGTACCGCGGAACCAGGGCGGCCGTTAACGGATGACGATGCACTGCGAGAGCTCTACGAAACCCAGGCACAGCCGCTGTTGGGCTACGTCGTGCGGCTCACCAACGGTGATCGGCACCGTGCCGAGGACATCCTCCAGGAGACGCTGCTGCGTGCGTGGCGGCATCCCGAAGCCCGGTCCGATGACGGCCGGTGGCGTCGGCAGTGGCTGTTCACTGTGGCCAGGAACCTCACCATCGACTACCTGCGGACGGCCCGACAGACACAGCCGGTGGACGAACGGGCGGACCCGGACAACCGCGTCGACCGGATGCTCGACGCAGCTGAGGTGCGAGCGGCGGTCGCGTCGCTTCCCGACCGGCTGCGTGGCGTCCTGATCGAGGTCTACCTCCGGGACCGATCGGGTGCGGAGGCGGCCGAGGCGTTGGGCATCCCCGTTGGTACGGTCAAGTCACGCCTCTTCCATGCATTGCGGGCCCTCCGCCAGGAGTTGAACGACCGGGGCTTCCATCTCGAGTGAACCGCTGGGCCCGTAGCCCCGTCGTGTGGGTGTAGGCCTTGGCCGTACGTACCGAAAGCGCGTCGTCCACCAGGCGGTGCATGGATACACGTTTGTTCGTGTCACCTAGTCTTGACGCGGGCAGACAGGTCGATGAGGTGTCGATGCAATGCGTTGAGCCGGGACTGGGCTCAGGTCAGACGGGACGGATGCGACGTGGGTGAGACGACCTGCCGCGACCCGGACATGGTTGTGCTGCTGGGTTTCTACGTGGTCGACAAGCTCGACGCAGTTGAACGCGGCGTGTTGGAGCGGCACCTGTCCCAGTGCGCGCTGTGCCGGGCGGAGCGCGACATGCTCGGTCCGGTTGTGCCTGCCCTGCGACTCCTGCGCGAGGCCGAGATCCAGGACCTGGTCACGGAGTTCGCCGCTCCGGCCTCGGCCCCGCCAGCGGCCCTGCCCCCGACCCCGGAGGCAGCCTCAGCGCCGACGGTGACGTCGACCCCGACCGGATCAGGCGCGGATCGGCCGCCGCAGCGTCCGGCGAGGCCGGGTGCCCCGCCGGGGCCGGGCCGGGGCCGGCTCAAGCGCCACCGGCGTCGCCGGCAACTGGCAGTCAGCCTGCTGGCGATGGTAGCGGTCGCCGGGGTCGTCACCGCCGTGGCCGTTCAACGCCCGGCCCCGACCGCGCCAGCCCCGGTCGGTATCGCGGTGAGCGGCGACACCGTCGACGGTGTCGCCATGTCCGTCGAGATCGCCGGGCAGACGGCACAGGTCACCCTGACCGGCATGCGCGATGGCGTGCGATACGAGTTGTACGCGGTGACCGGGGACGGCAAGACGGTGCGGTTTGCCGAGTGGACCGGCACCGGGGGCAATCAGGACGTGGTCGGGGACCTGCCCGTACCGGCTGGTGAGGTCGCCTTCTTCAGTGTGCGTCAGGCGGACGGGGCGGTCGTCGCGACGGTGGGGGTCTCCCCGCCGACGGCGGTCACCTCGGTGCGCTGAGTCCCGGCGCAGTCCTTGGCGGGCCGGTGGAGATCTGCCGACGGTGCCCGGCTGGTCATCTACGAATGCCACGGCGGAGCCATCCAGCAGTGGCGGCGCGGCTGACCGGCCAACCCTGATCAGCACCCCGACGGGTGCTGATCAGGAAACCCGACCGGGCGGGCAGACACCGGGTCCGGTCGGGTGCGGCGCAGGCCACGGGTCAACGACAGCGTGGCGACCAGCGACAACCCGGCCAGCACGGCCACCGCCAGGTGCGTCGTCAGCTGATCGGCGATCGTCCCGGCCAGGACCGCGCAGACCGCCTGCCAAGCGTCGGTCGGGGCGGGAGGTGCTCTACTGGCGTACGCCGCTCGGCGTGGCGCTGGCCGACCCCGATGCGGGTGTCGCCAGTGGAATGGGATCATTACGGCATGGACATCTACGAGGACGCCCGGACCGTTTCCCGGGCTGACCTGGCCGCCTGGCTACGGCAGTTGGCGAGCCAGCTGGAGAGCAGCGGGCAGGTCTTCTACGGAGCCGGTGGCGCGATCACCGTCGCCGACAAGGTGAAGTGCGAACTGGAGATCGAGCAGGAGGATGACGACGAATTCTCGGTCGAGATCGAGTTTTCCTGGGTGAACCCGAAGCCGGCCGCCCCGGCAGCCGAGCCGGCGGCTGACGCCTCGGAAGCGGCCGAGGAAAGCGACGCGTCGGGCGAGTGAATCACCGCCGCGGGACACAACGTACCGCGGCGGTCATCACCCGTGTCTCGCGGCGCGGCAGCAGCCCCAGCGCTCGCCATGGCCGAGGCCCTCGCGGGCCGGCCGGTCGATGAGGAGCTGCTGGGAGCGGGTGCGTTGCCGTGGCCCTATCTTGGGAGGCGGGTACGCGTCAGGAGAGGACAGAAAAATGGGCATCTACGACATTCCGCTGCAGACTCTGGCCGGTGAGTCAGGCTCGCTGGGGGACTTCGCCGGCAAGGCGGTGCTGGTGGTCAACGTGGCGTCGAAGTGTGGGCTCACCCCGCAGTACGCCGGCCTCGAACGGCTGCACGAGCAGTACGCCGACCGTGGCTTCTCGGTGGTCGGCTTCCCGTGCAACCAGTTCGGCGGCCAGGAGCCGGGCAGTGCCGAGGAGATCCAGGAGTTCTGCTCGGCGACGTACGGCGTGACGTTTCCGATGTTCGCCAAGATCGACGTGAACGGGTCTGGCCGGCACCCGGTCTACGCCGAACTCGTCACCGCGACCGACGCCGATGGCGAGGCCGGCGACGTCCAGTGGAACTTCGAGAAGTTCCTGATCGCGCCCGACGGCCAGGTTGTCGGGCGGTTCCGGCCCCGGGTCACGCCGGAGGACGACACGCTGGTCGCCGCGATCGAGAAGCAGCTGCCCCGGTAGGCACCGACCCGGCGGTCGAACCGTGACCCGCCCTGCCGTCAACGCTGGTTGAAGGTCTGCTTGGGGTGACCGACGCAGTCCCAGATCATCAACGGCGAGCCGACCCCGTGACCGTCGACGTCCAGGCACTTGCCGGTCAGCGGGTTGACCAGGGTGCCGCTCCTGCCCTGCCAGCTCTGCCACCGCTGGGCCGGGTTGCCGCTGCAGTACGCCACCTGCGCCGCGGTGCCGTTGTCACTGACACCCCAGGCGACATCCATGCAGAGACCGTTGGCGCGGATGGTGCCGTCACCGCGGAACTCCCACCACTGGGACTTGTTCTCGGCGCAGCGCTGCAGAGTGAGCCGGGTCCCGTCGGTGCCGACACCGACGCTGACGCACAGCCCGGTCTCCTGGCCGACCAGCTGCCGGGCGTTCGACGGCCGGACCACCGCTGGCGGTGCTGGCGGCGCTGGCGGTGGGGTGGTTCGCGGCGGTGCCGGCGGTGCCGTGGTCCGTGTTGGCGCTGGCGGGGTGCTGCGGGCCGGCGGGGTGGACGGCGATCCGGGGGTCGGTGAGCTGGCGGGAGCAGCGGGTGGGGACGGCGACGGTGATCCTGAGGGGGCCGGCGAGGGTGATCCCGACGGGGTCGGTGCCGGGGTCGCGTCGGTCAGCCGGTTGTCCGCCGCGTAGAACTCGGTGAACCGCCGCGCCGTCGCCAACAACGTCTCGGTCTCCTCGTCGAGAGTGCCGTTCGTCCCGCGTACGGCGTCGATGCCGGCGTGGTACGCGGCGAACGCCAGCGGGTACGCGTCGTCGTCGGCATCGGCGAACTCGTCGACCAGCGTGCACATCGCGTCACCCAGCGCCGCGATGGCGGCTTCCGGCGCCAACGCGGAGGTGTCGGTCGGCCCGAACCGCTGCCACAGCTCGGGGCGGAACTGTGCGATGCCCTGCCGGTCGTACTCGCCGATCAGTTCGGCGTCGAATCCGGACAACGCCATGAGCTGGGCGGCGACGGCAGGGGCGGTGACGGCCGGGCAGACCGACCCGGCCGCGACGATCAGTTCGACGTACTGGTCGGGGATGGCCGTAGGCTCGCGGATGACATCGCCCGGCAGGCCGTCGCCGGACTCGGTGAACTGCGGCAACTTCCCGTAGTACGCGGCGTAGCCGCCGGTCCGTTCGACGTACGTCAGCGCCTGGTCGGGCACCCCACCGGTGCCGGTCACCTCCTCCAACTCGAGGTGGTACGCGGCGAGCGACAACTGCCACGGATCTCCCGGCACCTCGGCGACCCGCAGCTGGCCGCTGAAGTAGCACATCTGGTGGGCCATCGCGAGCACGTTGGCGCCCGGGTCGGTGCGTTCCGCCCCTACCCATGGAGTCCACGCCAGCCAGCCCTCGTCGCTGAGTCCAGCGACGCCCTGCCCACCGGAGGCGGTGCTGAGGGCACCCGGGTCGAGGCCGGACTCGGCCATCAGCTGGCCGGCGATGCGGGCCGGGGTGAGCATCGGGCAGGACTCGGCCGCGGTCAGGATGATCGCCAGCTGCTCTGCGGGCACCGGGTTGCCGGTCAGGTCGTCGTCCCGGGCCGACGCCACCCCGAATCCGATCGTCGCGGCCACCGTCGACAGCAACGCGAAACCGGCGATGACGCCGGCCGTGGTGCGTCGAGGGAGCTGGTTCAACCGGTGCTGGATTGACCACGAGCGGGGTAACACGATCCACCACCGTTTCGGCGCATCCGACAAAGGCGATCCGACCAAATCAGATCGACTCGACAGGTGTTTCGTCAAGATCTGGAGCGAAAACTATCGACTTCCCTGGGAATTTCCGTCCGTACCGTCGGGGTGGTCGTCACCGGCCAGTGCGGACCGCAGCCGGTCCTTCTCGGCCCGGCGGCGTTCGGCGACGCCGGCGATCTGCTGGGCCATGTCGTCGCGCCAACCGCGCAACAGGAAGAACGACAGCGCAGCAGAGAAGATCACTGCGATCATCAGCTTCAGGAAGATGTTGAGGTCGATCGGCCAGAGGGCCAGCACGACTACCACGAACAGCCCGATCCGGCCGAGTGTGTACTTCACCGCAGGACTCATGCTCTGCTCATCCGTCTCATCCGTCTCATCCGGTCCGGTTGTCCAGCCACCGCACACCATGGAACCAGACCGTGGCGTACACCAGCGCGAAGGCTGCCGCGCCGATTCCGCCGCCGGCCAGCGGTGGCAGGTCGACGGCGATCCCGGCGGCCAGCAGCCCGGAGGCGATGCCGACCCCGGCGGCGACCGCCGCAGCGACGAATCGGGCGGGGCCGCCGTGCCAGGCCCGAAAGTCCTCGGCGAACAGCCACGCCGGCAGGATCACCGCCAGCCAGCCGTTCGACCGGCCGATCCGGCCGGCACCGATGAAACTGAACACGCCGTCGAAGAGGAGCAGCACGAGCAGGCCGATCACCAGGCCAGCGACGACCACGCCGATCAGGTCCGCCAGCACGACGACCCGACCTGCGGCGTCGCGGCGCGGCCGACTGTCGCTCTTCGATTCAGTCATGACCCAAAGAGGGTACGCCCCTTGCGCCGTGGTGCCGAACGGGTAACCGGCCGAGCTGGTGGCGTGCGTGTTCGGGGGCTCATTCGATGTTCAGCGGCTGACCCGGCTCGGTCGGCGGCCGGATCGTCACCTCCTGGGCGGTGGGACCCACCCGCAGCCCGGCCTCGGTGAACCTGTCCAGCACCCGGCGGGTGACCTGGTCCCGCACCTGCCGGGCGCTGCGGACCGGCACGACGAACCTGGCCGACAGCTCGACGCAGTGTGGCGTGGCCTTGACGAACACTCTCGGGTCGACCTCCGCCTCGGACACTGGATAGCGGTGGCGCATCTGCGCGATGGCCTGCTGCGCCTGGCTGGTGGCCGAGATTGACTCTGCCTCCTCGCGCATGATTCGCTCCGCGAGGTGCCAGTCGTGCTGGTAGCCAATCGGCAGGGTGAGCTCCTCCCACAGGTGGTCGATGATGGTGCTGCTGTTGTAGACCGGGGTGGTCAGCACGAACCGGTTGGACAGCGACACCACCCGTCCGGTGTACTGCCGTCCCCGGATCCACGCGTCCGGGTCCACCGCCGATCCGCTCTCCAGGATCCTGGTCCGCAGCGGGGTGATGTCCAGGACGTCCCCGCGTACGTCGCACATCTGGATCCGGTCGCCGACCCGGTACTGCCCGCCGGTGAGGATGCTGATCCAGCCGGCGAACGCACCGATGACCTCCTGCATGGCCAGGGCCAGCCCGGCAGCGAGTAGTCCGACGACGAGACCGAGTCGGCCGGCGAACGGCCGCCAGAGTACGGCGAGCGCGACGAGCAGTACCACCACCGCCAGGTAGTGAACAGCCTTCCGCAGGAAGTACCGGTTGTGGGTGTCCTGCACCCGGATCGTGAGCAGCCGGCCGCCGGCTATCGCCACGATGACCGCCCCGACGAGCAGCGCACCGCTGGTGATCAGCCGGCTACCGACGCTTCCGGTGTCCCGCACCGCGTCCAGGAGCGCCTCCACGACTCACCGCTGCTGGGTGTTGGCCTCGGTGGCCGGGTGGCTTTGGCTTTGTCGTTGGCGGATGGCCGCGCGGTGCTCCGGCCGGGCCACGGTGACGAGATCCGCCAGGATGGAGTCGATCAGCTTTGTGATCCTGGGTTGTCCGCTGGCGGTCCTTCGGATGTCGTCGATGGACGTCGCGAGGTGGCTGTCGAAAGACTGTCGCCGGACGTGGACCAGAATCTGGTCGCCGTCACCGCGGACGATGCTGGGCCGGTCCGGTCTTCCTGCAAGCCGGCGGAGCAGATCGTGTGACTCCTGTATGGCGCGGACCGCAGTGGTGGTGTCGTTGATCCCCGGAGACAGCGAGCGCTCGGCGATGTCGGCGAGCTGCCGCAGCCCGAACCCCACATCCTGCCCTGGTCCGCGTTCGATGCCGGTGTCGACGGCCTGCGCGGCCCGTGTCGCGTCGATCGGTCTTGGTGGGATGTCATCGAGAGAATGCACGGTGAGCAGCGGAACTCCCTCGACGACGAAGTCGCCGGGTATCGGGGTCACCGCGATCGCGCAGCCATGCTGTCGGGCCAGCGCGGCGAGCAGGTCGAGGTTGACGCTGACGACGATGCCAGCGGCGGGTGCGGGCACCACCGCGACGACTGGACCGAGGGCCGGCTGGCCGCCCGAGTCGGAGGTGTCTGCCGACCAGCGTCGGATGTCGCCCCGGGTTTGCACGCCGATCGCGGCAATCATGTGCGACACCCGCATCAGGGTGGTCATGTGTTGGAGGTAGTAGATGAACATCCCGGTGCTACCGAGCACCAGGACCATCGAGATGGCCAGGGACAGGGCCGGCAGCTGGGCGTCGGACCGGTTTGGCAGTGCTGCCAGAACGACCATCGCGAAGAGGAACGTCGCGACGAACGTGCCGAGCGTGGCCTGGCTGACCCGGTCCTGTAGGAAGTTGCGGAGCACGCGCGGGGTGTACTGGCTGGAGGTGAGCTGTACCGCGATCACGGTGATGGAGAAGACCAGCGCCGTGAACGAGATCATGGCAGTGATGATCGACGACAGCAGCGATCTGGCCCCCGCCGGGTTGTTGGGCAGAAGCCCTTTCAACAGCAGGTCCAAGTGCAGGTCCGACGTGGCGAGCAGGATCGCGGCCACCAACGCACCGATCGCGCAGACGGCCGGTATCAGCCAGAAGCTGTCCCACAGGCCGTGCAGGCGCGACGAGGCGGTACGCGACTGGCTCATGCCGCCGGCGTTCCCCGACGGGCACCGTTCACACCTGGCGACTGCTCGCCGATCCGGTAATTGATGTTCTTTGTTGGCTAGGCCCAGATCTGTTGGGGTTCGGCCCGCCGGTCGGCCAGCGACGGCGGTCGGTCGTACTCGCGTACCACCTGGTAGCGGGTGTCCCGCTCGACGGGCTGGAAGCCGGCGTCCCAGATCAGGTGCAGCAGGTCGTCGCGGTGCATCGTGTTCGGCGTGCCGTAGGAGTCCGCGTCGTGAGTGATCTTGTACTCGACCACCGAACCGTCCAGGTCGTCGACGCCGAAGTTGAGCGACAGCTGCGCCACCGACAGCCCGTGCATCACCCAGAAGCACTTGACGTGCGGCACGTTGTCGAACAGCAGCCGGGACACGGCGAACGTCTTCAGCGACTCGGCCGGTGCCGCCATCGTGGTCCGTTCCTGGATCCGGTTACGGATCTTGCCGTCCGCCGAGTCGACGAAGTCGTGCTGGTAGCGCAGTGGGATGAAGACGGTGAAGCCGCCGGTCTCGTCCTGCAGCTCACGCAGCCGCAGCACGTGGTCCACCCGGTGTCGGGGCTCCTCGATGTGGCCGTAGAGCATCGTCGACGGCGTCCGCAGGCCCTTGCTGTGCGCCAGCCGGTGAATCCGCGACCAGTCCTCCCAGTGGCAGGCGTGGTCGACGATGTGCTGGCGGACCTCCCAGTCGAAGATCTCCGCGCCGCCGCCGGTCAGCGACTCCAGCCCGGCGTCCATCAGCTCGTCGAGGATCTCGTCGGCGGGCAGCCCACTGATCTTCTCGAACCACTGGACCTCGGTCGCGGTGAACGCCTTGAGCTTGACCTTCGGCAGTGCCGCCTTCAGCTCGCGCAGCACCTTCGGGTAGTAGCGCCAGGGCAACGTCGGGTGCAGACCGTTGACGATGTGCAGCTCGGTGAGCTGCTCGTCCTCCATCTCCTTGGCCTTGCGGACCGCTTCGTTGATCCGCATCGTGTATGCGTCCTTCTCACCCGGCTTGCGCTGGAACGAGCAGTACGCGCAGGAGGCGCTGCAGACGTTGGTCAGGTTGAGGTGCCGGTTGACGTTGAACATCACCCGGTCACCGTTGAGCTCGGTCCGCCGGTGGTGCGCCAGCCGGCCGAGCCAGGCCAGGTCGTCACTGGCGTACAGGTCGACCCCGTCGGTGTAGTCCAGCCGTTCCCCGGCGTACACCTTTTCCTCGAGCTCGCGCTTGCGACCAGCGTCCACGTCCGCCACGTCCCTTTCCACCGACTCCCACCGACCCGGTGCGTCGACGACTGTCCCGTCGGCGAGCCTCCAGTCGAGATCCGCCACCGAGCGTACGTCGCGGTGCCGTCGGCCGGCACGCTGGCCGGCCTCATGGCGATCCGGGACACCGCCCGGTCGCCAACCTCTCAGGGTCTCGTTACCTCCAGAATCATCGACATCTTCAGCCCCGTGCGGTAAGACCTGATGAGGGACAGCTGACACCAGGCGACGCGACTCGGTTTCGGGGCAACGGCATCGGGACAAATGCGCCGTACGGGGAGCGGGCGGGCATGGGACGAAGCAGTGGCAGCACGGCGGGCCGACGGCGTGGCCGGGCACGTCGGTGGCGTCCGGGTGAAACCGTGAGCGGTGTGATCCCTGCTCGCCTGAGCCCGACGCTCTGGGCCGGTCTGCTCGGTGCCGTCACCGCGATCGCCCTCGCCTCTCCGGTGGCCGCCCAGCCGGTCACCGTGCCGGACACCGGCAGCCGCCCGGTGCCCGCCGGCGGGCTGCAACTGCCCGGTGCCGCGCCGACCATCGGCGTCACCGTGCCACCCGGCTTCGTTCCCAGCACCGTGCAGGGCCCACTCGCTTCGCAGATCTATGCTGGCGAGACCGAGGTGGCGTTGCTCGGCGCGCAACTGCTCGACCTGGAGCAGCGCCAGGCCGACGCCGAGACCGCCCTGCGCGCCGCCGAGCAGGTGCTGCGGCAGGCGCGGACCGCGCTGATCGAAACCCAGCGAGACGCCGAGGGCACTGCGGCGCAGGCGCTCAAGGACGCTGCCGCGCTGCCACCCGGCGAGTTCCGCGGTGACCTGCACGGACTGGGTGCCCTGTCCCGGATTCACCGCGGTGAGCCCGGCATCGGAGCCGACGCCGCGAACCGGGACGCCTCGCTGGCCGCCGCCGCCGAGCAGCAGGCGTACCAGACCTACACCGCGGCGTTGGCCCGCGCCGACGCGCTGCGCGTCGAGTACGGCACCACCGAAGGCACCTTCAAGCAGCGGGAGTCGGCGCTGCTCACGTTGAAGGCGAGCAACACCGAGCAGCTGGTCGCCATCGAGCGGGAGCGCGAGGCCGCCGAGCAGGAGACCGGACGCGGGGTCGGTGGCATCGACGGGATCGATGGCACCACCGCCCATCCGCGGGCTGTCGCGGCGCTGGACTTCGCGCTCAAGCAGCTCGGCAAGCCGTACCTGTGGGGTGCCGAGGGTCCGTACCGCTACGACTGCTCCGGTCTGATGTGGGCGGCGTACCGGTCGCCGGGGGCGGACTATTTCAGCCTGCCCCGGGTGGCCAAGGACCAGTACAGAGCGACCTCACACAACACCGTCGACCGTTCCGCGTTGCTCCCTGGCGACCTCATCTTCTTCGCCTCCGGCTCCAGCTGGACCACGGTCCACCACGTCGGCATGTACGTCGGCAACGGCCGGATGGTGCACGCGCCGACCACCGGCGACGTGGTCAAGGTTTCCACCGTCTGGTGGTCCCGTTTCTACGCCGCGACCCGGGTGATCGACGCGGTCGCCGCACCATCTCCCCCGACGCCGACGCCGACGCCGACGCCGACGCCGACCCCGAAGCCCACGCCGACCCCGACCCCGACCCCGACCCCGACCCCGAAGCCGACCCCGACCCCGCAGCCCACGCCGACGCCGACGCCCACGCCAAAGCCCACGCCGACGCCAAAGCCCACGCCGACGCCCACGCCGACGCCCACGCCCACGCCCACCACGACACCCACGCCGACGCCCACCCCGACGCCGACCACTGCCGGCCCGACGCCGTCGGGCGAAGCGACCCCCGGGCCCGAAGCACCGGATTCCGCGCCGACCGCCGCACCCAGCGGATCGAGTTCGGCCTCAGCCGTCCCCAGTGCCTCGGCTTCGGCCACCGGCAGCCCGACCGCAGGTCCGCAGGAGAGCTGACCAACGGCCATCAGTCGGTACGCCGATACTCCGGCTGTGCCGACGGGCACCGGTATGGCACGGTGAACCCGTAGGCGTCGCACCGGCCGGCGGCGTCCACTCGATCGGGGCACGGGAGGCAGCGAATGGACGAGGACCGGCACTGGTCGTCGGTGGATCAGGTCGACGACGGGCAGCGACTCGTGCCCGGCCAACCTGACCCCTCCGGCTCGTCCCATGGCCCTGCGGCCCCGCCAGCGCCGTACGCGCCACCGCCACCGCCACCGAGCGGAGCCCTGTGGCCGTCCAGCACCGGTGGCGGGTCGATGGCCGACGTGCCGGTGGTGCCCGGCGCCACCAACGACCCGGCGTCCGACCCGGTCCAACCGGCCTCGCCCGAGCCGGAGTCCGCAGTTCTCCCGCCCGAGCCGGAGTCCGCCACTTCCGCCGCGGTGCCGGCACCGGCGGCCACGTCGCCGGGCGCTGCTGCCTGGTCCGCCTTCGCCGCCACCTGGCAGCCGTCGGAGCCGGCACCTTCGTCCGCGGTGGAGCCGGACGGTCAGCCCGTCGACATCGTCTCGGCTCCGCCGGTGGTCTCGGCTCCGCCGGTGGTCTCGGCTCCGCCCGCGTCGGAGGTGGGGGCCGCCGGTCCGGCAGCACGTGCCCGGGCGACGGTGGCGGGTGCCCGACAGGTCTCGTCCGACGATCTCGGTGCTCTGCGCTTTCCGACCGGCGGCACCCGCGTCTACGGTGCCCGCCGGGTCGACGAACCACAGCCGGCCGAGTCTGCCGACCCGCCCTTGTCCGACCCGCCACCGGCACCCGCCCCGCCACCGTCGACGTCACCACCGGAGGCTGCGGCGGTCGGCGGGTACACGATTTCGCCTGCCAGCCCACCGGCCTGGCGGCCGACCATGGCAGCCCCGCCCGTCGTGCCGCTGGCGGCTGCGCCACCGCCGGTGGTACCGCCGGCCCAGCGGGCGCCGGAGCCGTCTCCGGCGTACGGGCAGTGGGCTCGCGGTGTCACGCCGACCACCCCGCCGTTCGTGCCTTCCCCGCCTACTCCGCCGTCCGCGCCGCCGGCGCCTGCCGGGCCGACCGCCGCTACCCCGGTGCCGTCGTCGGGCACCGTGTACGGTGCCCGACGTCCGGAGTCCGTCCGCCCGGGCGCCGACCCGACCATGGGGCTGCCGATGGGCGCGCCCCACCGGATGGCGTTCGATCCCGCGGTGGAGAACTCCGGCTCGCTGACCGGCCACATCCTCGCTCAGGGCTGGACGGACGTACCGGAGCGCGAGGATCGCAGCACCGCCAAGGTGGTCCTGGTGATGGCGATCGGCCTCGGTGTCGTGGTAGTGGTCGGCGTGCTGATCGCGCTGGTCGTCGGCAACGCCTTCAACAGCCTCTTCGACGGGCTGCTCGGCGGCTGACCTCGCCCGCCGCCGGGGTGAGCCAGCGCACGGGCCGGACTGGTTGGGTGGCAACAGCGCGGCAAACCCGTACACTTGCACCCGATCATCAATCCGGCACGCTCGCGCGTGCTCATGGGCGATCTTGCGGGCGAGTCAACGGTGCACACCGGAACGGGCCATTCGCGAAGATCGGCCCCGCTCTGAGAGGTTTTCTTGACAACCTTCGCTGACCCCAGCACGTTCCCCTCAGTTCTCGACAGCCCGGCCGAGGCCGCCGACCAACCTGCGGTGGAGCCGGCGACGCCGGCTCCCGCGCCTGACTTCGCCGCGCTCGGCCTGCCCCGTCCGCTGGTCCGGGCACTCGCCCGGGAAGGCATCACCACTCCGTTCGAGATCCAGTGCGCCACCGTGCCGGACGCGCTCGCCGGCCGCGACGTGCTCGGCCGGGGCCAGACCGGCTCCGGCAAGACGCTCGCCTTCGGCCTGCCGCTGCTGGCCCGGATGGCCGATGGCCGTCGGGCCCGGCCGCTGCATCCTCGGGCGCTGATCCTGGTCCCCACCCGCGAGCTCGCGATGCAGGTCAACGACGCGCTGTTCCCACTGGGCAAGGCCGTCGGTGTGTTTCTCAAGACCGCCGTCGGCGGGGTTCCCTACGACCGGCAGATCGATTCGCTGCGCCGGGGCGTCGAGATCATCGTCGCGACGCCGGGCCGGCTCGGTGACCTGATCCAGCGCGGGGTGTGCATCCTCGACGAGGTCGAGGTCACCGTTCTCGACGAAGCCGACCAGATGGCTGACATGGGCTTCCTGCCGGAGGTCACCGAACTGCTGGACAAGACGCCGGCTGGCGCGCAGCGGTTGCTCTTCTCCGCCACCCTGGACAACGACGTGGACGCCCTGGTCCGACGGTTCATGACCGACCCGGTGACCCACTCGACGTCGCCGGCGACTGCGGCGGTGACCACGATGGACCACCACCTGCTGCTCATTCCGCCGAACGACAAGTTCGCGGTGGCCGCCTCGATCGCGGCCCGGCCGGGACGGACGATGATGTTCGCCCGTACCCAGATGGGGGTGGACCGGCTGGTGGATCAGTTGGCGGCGGTCGGCGTGCGGGCCGGTGCCCTGCACGGCGGCAAGACGCAGCGGGTACGCACCCGTACGCTCGCCGAGTTCAAGGAGGGGCGGACGAACGTGCTGGTGGCGACGGACGTCGCCGCCCGTGGCATCCACGTCGACGGCGTGTCGCTGGTGGTGCACGTGGATCCGCCGAAGGACCCCAAGGACTATCTGCACCGGGCGGGGCGGACGGCACGGGCCGGTGAGTCCGGTGCGGTCGCCACCCTGGTGCTGCCGAAGCAGCGGCGCAGCACACTGGCGATGATGGAGAAGGCCGGGGTGGATCCGGAGCAGACCCGGGTACGCCGGGGCGACGCCGCGCTGACCGCGCTGACGGGTGCTACCGAGCCGAGTGGTGTTCCGGTCGTCATCGCGCCGGAGCCGTCGAGGTCGCACCGGCAGCGTACCGACCGGTTCCGGTCTGATCGGTCGTCGGACCGGTCGGACCGTTACCGCGGCCATGGTGACCGCGTCCAGCGGTCCGACGACCGTGGTCCGCGCGTCGAGGCGGACCGGGGTGGCGAGCGGCGCGGCGCCGACCGTCGTGGCGGGTTCCGGCACGAGGAGAACCGCCCACCGCGCGACGACCGCCGGGGCGGGCGCTTCTCCGCTGACCGGCGGCCCACTCCCAGCTACTGACCGACGCGACGCGACACCGGCGGATCGTTGCGGCACCCCGCCGCTGCGATCTGCCGGTACGGTCGGTACATGCCGACGTTGCCGAAGTCGATCATCTGGGCGCGGTCCGACACCCCCGGTGCCGACCACGTTCTGTTCGACGACCGCAGTGGATTGTCCGCTCGCGGGGTGGCGGTGGTGGCGGCCCCGCTGCCGTTCAGCTGCCGCTACGAGCTCACCACCAACGAGCAGTGGGAAGCCGTCCGGTTAACCGTCTCCACCGAGGGCGCGGGCTGGCTGCGCACCGTACGGATGGAACGGGCGTTGGGACGATGGCGGGTGAGTACCGCGGAGCAGGGTGACCTGGACCGGGTGTTGCGGGCGGCCGGGCATCCTCCGGTCGGGCTGCCGGGCACTGAGGAGCCGAGCCGACTCGATCCGGCGCTCGACGTCGATCTCGGGGCCGCACCGCTGTTCAACACGCTGCCGGTCCGCCGGTTGCGGCTGTCGGGCCGTCCAGCTGGCGAGGAACACCGGCTGACGGTCGCCTGGGTCCGGGTGCCGGGCCTGGAGGTACTGCCGGTGGAGCAGACATACACGGTGCTCGACGCCGGTCGGGTTCGCTACCGCAGTGGCAGCTTCACCACCGAGTTGACCGTGGACGCGGACGGCTTCGTGCTGCACTATCCAGGGCTGGCACGCCGCGCCTGACCAGGATGAGACGCAGACGTAGGTTCAGCCGTCGGCCGGCCAGTCGCCGGCGGTGAGGAAGTGCCGGGCGCGGGCCAGGTGTGGTGCCAGGTCGAGGCCGTGGCGGGCGAGCCAGTCGGCGGAGAAGTAGCTGTCCGTGTAGCGTTCGCCGCTGTCGCAGAGCAGGGTGACCACGGAGCCCTGCCGTCCGCTGCGCCGCAGCTCGGCGATCAACGCGAAGGCACCCCACAGGTTGGTGCCGGTCGAACCGCCGACCCGCCGGCCGAGTAGCTCGCTGGCGATCCGCATCGCGGCCAGGGAAGCGGCGTCCGGCACCTGGATCATCCGGTCGACCACCGACGGTTGGAACGACGGTTCGACGGTGGGCCGGCCGATACCTTCGATCATGGAGCCGCGGCCGGTGGACGTGGCCCACTCGCCGCTGCACCACGCCGGGTAGTAGGCGGAGTTCTCCGGGTCGACCACGCACACCTTGGTGCGATGCCGCTGGAAGCGGACGTACCGGCCGATCGTGGCGCTGGTGCCGCCGGTCCCGGCGCCGACGACGATCCAGTTGGGTATCGAATGCCGCTCCAACGCCAGCTGGGCGAAGATCGACTCGGCGATGTTGTTGTTGCCGCGCCAGTCGGTGGCCCGTTCGGCGTAGGTGAACTGGTCCATGAAGTGTCCGCCGAGATCCTCGGCGAGCCACCGGGCTTCGACCACGACGGCCGCCGGATCGCGTACCAGGTGGGGTTTGCCGCCGTGAAACTCGATCTGGGCGATTTTCTCCGGCGAGGTCTCCGCCGGCATCACCGCGACGAAGGGCAGGCCGAGCATCCGGGCGAAGTACGCCTCGGAGATGGCGGTCGATCCGCTCGACGCCTCCACGATCGTGGAACGTGGCCCGATCCAGCCGTTGCACAGCCCGTAGAGGAACAGCGACCGGGCGAGTCGATGTTTGAGTGAGCCGGTGGGATGCACCGACTCGTCCTTGAGGTAGAGGTCGATGCCCCAGGACGGCGGCAGCGGGAACGGCAACAGGTGGGTGTCGGCCGATCGGTTGGCGTCCGCTTCGACCTTCCCGATCGCCTCGGTCACCCAGGCCCGGTCGGCGTCGTTGCACCGGTCCAGTTGCTCCACCCGCCGACGGTAGCAGCAGACCGCTTCCCGCCGCCCCAGTCCGGCTCAGACTGCGGCTGAGTGCGACCTCAGGGCATGGCTGGTTGCCGGCTCATCTGGTGAGGGGGCGCGGGCGGTTCTCCCACTTGGTGGAGAGCGTGACGCTGGTGCGGGTGTTGGCGATCCCGGCGGTCCGGTTCAGACGCATGATGAGCTGCTCCAACTCGGCAATGGTGCCCACCCGGGCGAGGCAGAGGAACGACTCGGTGCCGGCCATGAAGTAGCAGGATTCGATCTCCGGCATGGAGCGGAGCGCGTCGAGTACCGCGTCGGTGTCGGCGGCTGAGTCCTCGACCAGTCCGATGAGGGCGGTCACGCCGAGGCCGACGGATTCGGGGCGTACGTCCGCCCGGTAGCCGCGCAGCACACCGGTCGATTCGAGTTTGCCGATCCGTTCGTGTACGGCGGGCGCGGAGAGGCCGACCTGGCGGGCGAGCTCGGCGTAGGAGATCCGGGCGTTGTCGCGCAACAGGTCGACGAGCCGGAGGTCGATGGCATCCACGGGATGTAGACCTTAGCGCCTGCCGCCGGGCCAAGGGGTCCCCGATCCTGGTGGCGAGGCCCGGTCTGACCCGGTATCGACAAATCATGAATGCTGACATAAGTGGCGAATCCTACCGGTCAACTTCCCGGTCAGGTAGCCTTCCTCATTTCCCGGACACGGCGGTCAGCCGGTGCTCTAATGGCCCTACGTCTGGTACGACGGCATCTGGCACACGGTCCATCGGGGGGCTACTGGCTAGGTCAGAGCCGTCGTGGACGCGAGGAGGGGACCGTGGACACTGGAGATCGTCTGCTGACGCCGGGCGAGGTGGCTGCGCTGTTCCGGGTCGACCCAAAGACCGTCACACGATGGGCGGCGGCTGGCCGGATCGGCAGCATCCGTACTCCCGGAGGCCACCGCAGGTTCCGCGAGTCCGAGGTGCGCGCGCTACTCGAAGGCGAAGGTGTACTGGAAGAGATGCAGGCGGAAAGCGCGGAGAGCCGGCCTCGGCACACCGAGAACGGATCGGGCGGATACAGCGCGACCTAGCGGGCAACCGGGCGCAGCGACCTGAGCGGGACACCGGTCGCACAACCCGGAGTCAACCGCCGGACGGCTCCGCGCGGCGGGCCGAACCGAGCTCGCCGGACCACCGGCGGAACAGCATGTGTGGCACGTCGAGCACGTCGAGCACCTTGCCGGCGACGAAGTCGACCAACTGGGCGGCCGAGGCGGCAGCGCCCGCCCCGTAGAAGCCGGGACTCGCCGGCAGCACCACCGCTCCCGCATCGTGCAGGGCGATCAGGTGCTCCAGATGGCTACGGGTCACCGGCGTCTCCCGGGGCACCAGTACCACCGGCCGCCGCTCCTTGAGATTGACCTCGGCTGCGCGTTGCAGCAGGTCCTTGGACAGGCCGATGGCGATGCCCGCGCAGGCGGCGGTGCTGGCCGGTACCACCACCATCCCGCGGGCCGGGTACGACCCGCTGCTCGGGCTGGCCGCCAGGTCGCCGGCCGGCCAGAACCGTACGTCCGCGTCGTGCACCGATCGGCCGAGCCACTTCGCCAGATCCGCGCGCCAGTGGCTGTCCCGCAGCGCCGCGCCGGTCTCGTCGAGGATGGTGAGCCGCGCGGCCCGGGAGACCACCAGATCCACCGGATGCCCGGCGTCGATCAGCCCCCGCAGCACGGCGGCCGGGTACGGCGTACCGGACGCCCCGGAGACGCCGATCACCCACGGTGTTCTCATTGTCCGTTCCTGTCCAACTCAACCGCTGTCGCGGTACGCGATCACCCCACAGGGTAGGACGGCCAGCTATCCGGACACTGTGCCAGCAACCCCGCAGGCGGGTCATGGACTCCCAGAATCCCGCTTCGTCGCCGGACCCGGCCGAGAACCTGGTTCAGGCCCGCAGGCCGAGCCGGAGCACCAGATCGAGCAGGGCGAAGGCGAACAGCGCGATCCCGACGAAGCCGTTCGCCGTGAAGAACGCCCGGTTGACCTTGGACAGGTCGGTCGGGGTGACCACCAGATGCTGGTAGCCGAAGGCCACCGCGGTCAGGGCCAGACCGAGCCACCACGGCCAGCCGAAGCCGACCAGTACGCCGAACCATCCGAACAACCCGAACGTGACCACGTGCGCCACCGTCGAGGCGTGCAGCGCGAACGCCCGCCCGTACCGGGCCGGCACGCTGCGTACCCCGATCTCGCGGTCGACCTCCGCGTCCTGGCAGGCGTAGATCAGGTCAAACCCGCCGATCCACAGCCCGACCGCGGCACCGAGCAGCAGCGCCGGTCCGGCACCGTCGAAGGTGCCGGTGACCGCCAGCCAGGCCCCGACCGGGCCGATCAGCTGGGCCAGCCCGAGCACCGCGTGCGGCCAGTCGGTGAACCGTTTGGCGTACGGGTAGACCACCAGCGGCACCACGGCCAGCGGTGCCAGCAGCAGGCAGAGCGGGTTCAGCGCGGCGGCGGCACCGAGGAAGACGACCAATGCGACCGCCGCCCCGGTCCAGGCCGTGCGGACGCTCAGCGCCCCGGTCACCAGTTCCCGGCCGGCGGTACGCGGGTTGCGTGCGTCGACGTGCCGGTCGATGATCCGGTTCGCCGCCATGGCGAAGGTGCGGGCGCCGACCATGGCGATCGTGACCAGCAGCAGATCGAGCCAGCGCACCCGGCCGCCGAGGTCGGTCATCACGGTCAACGCGGACAGGTACGCGAACGGCAGCGCGAAGACCGAGTGTTCGATCGCGACCAGGCGCAGGAATGCTCTTGCCCGGCCGGCGGGTGCGGCTGGCGTCCCGTCCGGTCCGGCGGTGGCAGCGGTGCTCACGAGATGCCGTACTCCCGCCACCGCTTCTCCACCAGCGAGACGATCTCCGGTGACATGGTCATCTCCTCCGGCCAGCCTCGGGTGTAACCCTCGGTGGGTAGCTTGCGGGTCGCGTCGACGCCGGCCTTGCCGCCCCAGAACTGCTGGTACGAGGAATGGTCGAGGTGGTCGACCGGGCCCTCGGTGAGCAGCAGGTCCCGGGCGTAGTCGACGTTGCCGAAGGCGCGGAACGCGACCTCGGCGTAGTCGTGCACGTCGCAGTCGTCGTCGACCACGACGATCAGCTTCGACAGCGACAGCAGGTGGGCGCCCCAGATCGCCGACATGATCTTCTGAGCGTGCTTCGGGTAGCGCTTGCGGATCGAGACGATCACACAGTTGTGGAAGACGCCGGCGGCCGGAAGGTCGTAATCCACGATGTCCGGGATCAGCATCCGCAGCAACGGCAGGAAGATCCGCTCGGTGGCCTTGCCGAGCCCGAGGTCCTCCTGCGGCGGCTTCGAGGTGATGATCGAGTGGTAGAGCGGGTCCCGCTGCATGGTCATGCACTCGATGTGCAGCACCGGGAACGGCTCGACCGGGGTGTAGAAGCCGGTATGGTCGCCGAACGGGCCCTCGGGGAGCCGCTCGCCCGGCTCCAGGTAGCCCTCCAGCACGATCTGGGCGTGCGCGGGCACCTGCAGCGGTACGGTCTTGCAGTCGACCATCTCGACCCGCTGGCCGCGCAGGAAACCGGCGAACAGGTACTCGTCGATGTCACCGGGCAGCGGGGCCGACGCCGAGTAGCTGACCACCGGGTCGCAGCCGATAGCCACCGCGACGGGCAGCCGTTCGCCGCGCCGCTCGGCGACGGCGTGGTGGGCGGTGGAGTCCTTGTGGATCTGCCAGTGCATGCCGAGCGTGTTGGCCGAGTGCTGCTGCAGCCGGTACAGGCCCAGGTTGCGCTTGCCGGTCTCCGGATGCTTCGTGTGGGTCAGCCCGTAGTTGTGGAAGATTCCGCCGTCACCCGGCCAGACCTGCAGTCCGGGGAGCCGGTTCAGGTCGACGTCCGCGCCGGTGTAGACGACCTCCTGGCACGGCGCGGTCTTGACCTTGCGCGGCGGCAGCGAGGTCAGCTGCATGACCTTGCCGAGCCCGTCGCGGATGCCGGACCAGCCAACCGGCAGGTCGGGCTTGATCATCGCGCCGATCCGGTCACCGATCTCGTTCAAGTTCTCGACGCCGAGCGCCATCGCGGTGCGCCGCTCGGTGCCGAACAGGTTGATCGCCACTGGCATCTCGCCCCGGGTGGGGCGCTCGAACAGCAGGGCCGGCCCGCCGGCCCGCACCGTCCGGGTGACCACCTCGCTGATCTCCAGCGTCGGATCCACCGGGACGTCGACCCGGCGCAGCTCACCGGCCTGCTCCAGCGCCGCGACGAAGTCCGACAGATCCTGGTACGGGAACCCTGCAGCCGCCATGTCGCCAAGTCTGTCGTACCGCACGGCGGGTGCCGCCACCTGGGGCGGTGATTCGGCCCGCATACCTCAGTCGTCGGGATGCGAACGGTCGGAGAACCTCGTGGAGCAACGCATCCTGGAACGCCTCGGCTTCCGTCACGAGGGCACGCTGCGTAGCGCCGAGTTCCGCGGCGGACGTTGGCGCGATGTCATGATCTACAGCCGTCCCGATGTGGCGTGACCCAGGTATGCGGCGTCCGCCGGGGATCAGGCGTAGGAGTGCAGGCTCTCGAAGAAGAAGTTGACCCCGAACAGGTTCATCAACATGGTGAGGAAGCCGAGGACCGCGATCCAGGTCGCGGTGGTCCGCCGGATGCTCGGGGTGGCCCGGGCGTGCAGATAGCCGGCGTAGATCACCCAGGAGATGAACGCCCAGGTCTCCTTCGGGTCCCAGGCCCACGGCCGGCTCCAGGCGTGCTCGGCCCAGATCGCCCCGGCGATCACCGCGAAGGTGAAGACCGGGAAGCCGATAGCGTGCAGGCCGAAGGTCAGCCGCTCCAGCGAGACCGCCGCCGGCACCCGCTTCGCGAGCAGGTACGGGAAGCCCCGCCGGCCGTTCTCGTACCCGGACCGGAGCAGGAACATCGCGGCCGGGACGGAGCCGAGCAGCAGCACCCCGGACGAGGCCATGATGGTCGACACGTGGATGGCGTACCAGTACGACTGCAGCGCCGGTACCAGCGGCGTGATCGGGGTGTAGAACACCAGGCCGGCCAGGCCGAGCAGGGCGACCATGACGAGCGCGACGAACAGCCCGAGTGGGCGCAGCGGCGGGCGGCGGGCGACCATCACCAGCCAGGAGGCGACGCCGACGAAGGTGATCGCCAGCACGTACTCGTACATGTTGCCCCAGGGCAGCCGCTCGGCGGCGATCCCCCGGGTGACCAGGCATACCAGGTGCACCAGCGCACCGAGCGCGGTGGCACCGACGGCGAACCAGCCGGCCAGCCCGACGGACTGCCAGCCCGCGTCGCGCCGCGTACCGGCCGGCGGCGTCGGCTCCGCGGCCGCGCCGTCGATTTCGCCGGCCGCGCCGTCGGTTTCGCCGGCCGCGCCGGTGGTCCCGGCCGTACCGGCGGTGACGGTGGCGAGTTCCCGGGCCGGCTCCCCGGCGGTACGGCGGTTGCCGAACCCTGCCTCGACCGCGTGGCAGATCATGGCGATCAGGTACGCGAAGATCGCCACGACCAGAAGTTGATCAGACAAAGCTGACATCGGTGCGGTCCTTCCTGCGGTCCGGCGTCACCACGGACCGCCCGGACGATCTCCCGGAATTCGTCGCCGAACCCGGGATGGTCGGTGCGCGGCAGCCCGCCGGCCTCGACCAAGCTACTACCGCCTGTCGTGGAGTTGCCGTCGGGGCCGGCCGGTGTGACGCGGAACCACACCCGCCGACGCCGGATGAACAGCGACGGCAGCAGCCCGAACAGCAACAACGCCGAGCTTGCCAGCAGCAGCCCGCTGCCGGGGTCGTACCGGACGGAGAGCGTGGCGTACTGCGAGATGTCCAGGAACTCGATGGTGGTGCCGTCGTCGAGGGACATCGTCTCGCCGATGCGCAGCAGCTGCGGTTCACCGACCGGCAGCAGCCGGCCGGCGGTCACCTGCTGCTGGTCGATGCGGTAGACCGAGCCGGGGATGCCAGCGTCCAACCCCAGGTTGCCCCGGTACGCCCACAGCATCAGCGCCGGGTCGCGCAGCTCCGGATGGGTGGACCGGACATACGGCGGCTGCGCCGGGGTGCTCGGCAGGAACAGCCCTTCGAAGGCGACCTGCAGGTCCGGGTCCCGTTCACCGGTTGCCGGGTCGACGTTGGCGTCCGGGAAGCTGGCGACTCCTTCGCTGGTCAGCATCCCGTCGACGGCCAGGAACGGCGCGGAGACGGTCTGCGCCTGGCCGAACCGGTCGGTGTAGCGCAGCACCGGCACGTAGCCGTGGCCGAGCAGGTAGACGTTGGCCCCGTCGAGCCGCAGCGGCTCGTTGACCGAGAAGGTCTCGTCGCGGGCTGGCCCGTCGTCGGTGTCGACCAGCACTTCGGCGGAGTAGCTGGCCGGCTGCCCGGTCTCCAGGAAGGTGGCGGTGAAGTCGGTCAGTTCCAGACAGAAGCGCGGCAGGTCGGTGTCGGTGACCCGGGGGCCGAGACCGTACTCGTCGTACTGCTGAACGGTGTTGCAGAACGCCGCGTCCGGTCCGGCGACCAGCAGCCGGTTGCCGTGCCACCCGTACCAGGAGCCGAGGGCGACCCCGAACAGCACCGCGATCAGCGAGAAGTGGAAGACCAGGTTGCCGGTCTCCTTGAGATGGCCTTTCTCGGCGCTGACCGTGTCACCCGAGACGGCGACCCGCCACCGGCGGCGGCGCAACTCGGCGGCGATCGACTCGACCCCGCCGGTTTCGCCGGGTCCGTCGGCTCCGGCGGTCCAGCTGGCATGCTCCGGCAGCCGGTCCAGCCGGCGTGGGGTCGCCGGCGGGGCGGCCCGCAACGCCCGGACGTGTTCGCGTAGCCGGGGCACGATGCAGCCGACCAGCGAGGTGAACAGCAGCAGGTAGATCGCGGCGAACCAGGGCGACGCGAAGACGTCGAACATGCCGAGCCGGTCCAGCACCGGTGCCAGCCGTGGATTCTCCTGGAAGTAGGCGTTGACGTTCTCGATGTTGACGTCGCGCTGCGGCAGCAGGGATCCGGGGATGGCCGCGACCGCCAGGCAGAAGAGCAGGATCAACGCGGTACGCATGCTGGTGAGCTGCCGCCACGAGTTGCGCAGCAGGGCGAGCCCCGGATTGGGTCGGGACATCAGATGCCGATCTCGCCGGAGCCGATGGTGGTTTGGAACCAGATGATGAAGCTGCTCCAGGCACCGGTGACCAGGGCCACCCCGACCCCGATCAGCATGGCACCGCCGACCCGGGTCACCCAGCGGCTGTTGCGCCGGATCACGGTGAAGACGCCGAGCAACCGGCGGAAGGCCAGCCCGAAGACGACGAACGGCAGGCCGAGTCCGAGGCAGTACGCCACCGCGAGGGCGACGGCCCGGTCGGTCTGCCCGCTGATGGTCGCCATCCCTATCACCGCGCCGAGCGTCGGGCCGACGCACGGGGTCCAGGACAGTGCGAACACCGCGCCGAAGACCGGGGCACCGATCAGACCGGCCTCCGGTAGCCGGCGGACCCGGATCTCGCGCTGCATCCCGGGCATCAGGCCGAGGAAGGCCAGCCCGAACAGCACGATGAGCAGGCCCACGCCGATCTCGACCGGCCGCTGGTAGACGAAGAGGTGGCGGCCGACGCTGGCCATCAGGATCGCGGTCAGCGTGAAGACCAGGGTGAAACCGGCGACGAAGAGCAACGTGCCGGCCAGGACCCGGCCGTTGCGGCGGACGGTGTCGCCGTCGGCCGCGTCGAGGTCGGAGCCGGCCAGCCCGGTGACGTACGACAGGTAGCCGGGGGCCAGCGGAAGGATGCACGGCGACAGGAAGCTGACCAGCCCGGCGAGCGCGGCCAGGCCGAAGGCGAGCAGCAGCGGCCCGCTGCGGGCGATCTCGGCGAACGTCTCACCCATCGACGGGGTCCGCCCTGATCCCTTCGGCCGCGACCTGCTCAACCAGGGGTTGCAGTTCCTCCTGGCGGATCTCCCGGCGGACCACCGTCGCGATCCGACCGTCCCGGTCGACGATCATCGTGGCGGGGATGCTGTTCGGCGGGATGTTGAAGTCCAGGGCGAGGCGGCTGCCCGGGTCGAACACGCTCGGGTAGCTGACCCGGCCCTGCTCGAACGCCTGTGCCTTGTCTCGTTCGTCCCGGACGTTGATGCCGAGGAAGGCCACTTCCTGATCTCGGGTGGCCTGGTAGGTGGCTTCCAGGTCGGCGGCCTCGGCCCGGCAGGGCGGGCACCACGAGCCCCAGAAGTTGACCACCAGGACCTGGCCCCGGACCGACGCCGGGTCGAAGCTGCTGCCGTCGAGCAGCTCGGCGTTCAACTGCGGCATCGCCGGCCGGTGCTCGCCGACACACCGGATGATCCCCTGCGTGTCCGTTTCGCAGTCGGTCTCCCAACCGCTGGCGCCACAGCCGGTCAGCACGAGTACGGCGACGACCGCGCCGATCAGCGCCGGTGCGCCGCGCCGGCTGGCCGTCCGCCGCCGCGGGCGTACCGGGATGGTCCGCCCGCGTCGCAGTAGGCCCACTTCAGGCGCCCTTGGCCGTCCGGGCCGACGGCGACATGGCGATCAGGTGCGCGGCCGGCTCGGTGTAGCCGATGCCTACCACCTTGGCGTCCTCGAAGTGCACCGAGGTCAGGCTGGCCAGTCCGCACTGTCGCCGGCGCGGGTCGTGCCAGAGCCGCTTGCGTTCCAGATAGCGGCGCAGGGTCCAGATCGGCAGTTGGTGCGAGACGCAGACCGCCTCGTGGCCTTCGGCGGCCACCCGGGCGGCGTGCACCGCGGCGAACATCCGCTCGGCGATCACGGTGTACGCCTCACCCCAGGAGGGGGTGACCGGATCGCGCAGCACCCACCAGTTGCGTGGGTCACGGAACGAGCCGTCGCCGGGGGAGACCCGCTGGCCTTCGAACCAGTTCGCCGACTCGATCAGCCGCTCGTCGACCGAGACCGGCAGCCGGAACTGGGCCGCGATCGGCTCGGCGGTCTCCTGCGCGCGCTCCAACGGACTCGCCACGACGTGCACCACGTCCCGGTCGGCCAGTGCCTGGCTGGCGGCCTTGGCCATCTGCACACCCAGCTCGGACAGCTTGAAGCCGGGCAGCCGGCCATACAGGATCTTGCCCGGGTTGTACACCTCACCGTGCCGCAGTACGTGCACCACCGTACGTTCCATCAGGTTTCCCCCACCGCTCGCCCGGTGCCCACTGCCGCGGCCGCGGCGGCCGCGGCCGGCAGGGCATCCGCGAGCTGCTCCAGGGCGGCGTCGTCGATCGCCGCTGAGACGAACCATGCTTCGAAAGCGCTGGGGGGCAAGTAGACGCCGCGTGCGAGCATCGCATGGAAGAAGGCCCGGTAGGCGCCGGTGTCCTGGACCTGGGCGCTGGCGTAGTCGGTGACCTCGGCGTCGGTGAAGAAAAGGGAGAACATGGTGCCGGCGCGGGAAAGCCGGTGCGGTACGCCGGCGGCGCTCAGCGCCGCACTCGCCAGCTCGCCGACCCGGGTCGCGGTGACGGCCAGCCGCTGGTAGAGATCGGCGTCGGCCAACCGCAGGGTGGCCAGCCCGGCCGCGCAGGCCAGGGGGTTGCCCGACAGCGTGCCGGCCTGGTAGACGGGCCCGGCCGGGGCCAACTGCCGCATGATCGAGGCCCGCCCGCCGAACGCGGCGGCCGGCAGCCCGCCGCCCATCACCTTGCCGTACGTGTACAGATCGGCGTCGACCGGTTCGAGCTCGGCCCAGCCGCCCCGGGCCACCCGGAAGCCGGTCATCACCTCGTCGACGATGAGCAGCGCGCCGTGCGCGTGGGCGATCCGGGCCAGCGCGGCGTTGAACCCGGGTGCGGGGGCGACCACCCCCATGTTGCCGGCGGCGGCCTCGGTGATGATCGCGGCGATCTGGTCGCCGTGCTCGGCGAACACCTGCGCCACGGCGTCGACGTCGTTGTACGGCAGTACGAGCGTCTCGCTGGCGGCGGCGCCGGTGACTCCGGGCGAGTCGGGCAGGCCGAGCGTGGCCACCCCGCTGCCGGCCGAGGCCAGCAGCGCGTCGACGTGACCGTGGTAGCAGCCGGCGAACTTGACGATCTTCGGCCGGCCGGTGTGGCCCCGGGCCAGCCGGATCGCCGACATCGTCGCCTCGGTGCCGGAGTTGACCAGTCGGACCTGCTCGACCGGGGTCCGGTCGACGATCTCGGCGGCCAACTCGACCTCACCCGGGGTCGGCGTGCCGAAACTGGTGCCGCGAGCCGCCGCCGCACCGAGCGCCGCGACCACCTCGGGGTTGGCGTGGCCGAGGATCAGCGGGCCCCAGGAACAGACCAGGTCGAGGTAGCGCCGGTCGTCGGCGTCGAACAGCCAGCAGCCCTGGCCGCGCACCATGAAGCGAGGTGTCCCGCCGACCGCCCGGAAGGCGCGCACGGGTGAATTGACCCCGCCCGGGATGATCGTGCTGGCGCGGTCGAAGAGAGCTTGGGAGGCGGGCGCGTCAGCCGGATACGGTCGGGCGCCGGCGGTTTCGGTGGCAGTCACGGCACTGCCATTGTGGCAGCGCTGCCTGGCCGACGCACAGCCGCCCCTTGCCCAGTTGGCGGCCACCGGGCGTACCCGGGTTCAGGTGGCGGGATCGCGATACGCTGGCCGGGTGGAGCGGGCGGAGCTGTCCATTGCGCTGGCGCGCACATCCGACGAGGCGGTGCTCCGCCTCGCCGGTGAGATCGACATGCTCACCGCTCTTCAGCTCTCCAGCACCGTCAACGACTTGCTCAGCGACGCACCGACCCGGATCGTGCTGGACATGGGTGGGGTCACCTTCTGCGACTCCCAGGGCCTGGGCACGCTGGTGGTGCTCACCCGCAAGGCGAGCCACGCCCAGAGCCTGCTGCTGCTCACCAACGTCGGTGAGTTCCTGCTGCGGGTGTTGAACATCACCGGCCTACGCTCGGCGTTGACCATCCGTAACGGGCACGGTTAGCCCGGTGGGCAGCAGGATGGCGGCGTGGGCTCTAGCTGTTGCCCGCACTGTTGGTCCCGCTCCACCGGGCCGACTCCAGGTCGTCGGCGATCTTCGCCGGGTCCACCCCGTCGATCCGTAGCCGTTCGATGGCCCGGTCGACGGCGGCGGACAGCGCCCGCCACTGTTCGTTGCGCTGACGGACCAGGTCGGCCTGGCTCGCCAGCTGCTGGTTCTTCGCCCACAGGTCGACGAAGACGCCGACCTTCGCCCGCAGCACCCACGGGTCGAACGGCTTGATCAGGTAGTCGACCGCGCCGGCGGCGTACCCTCGCAGGGCGAGTTGGTTGTCCCGGTCCGCAGCGGTCAGGAACAGGATGGGTACGTGCCGGGTGCGCTCCCGGCGCTTGATGTGGTTCGCCGTCTCGAATCCGTCCATGTCGGGCATCTGGGCATCCAGCAGGATCACCGCGAAGTCGTCGACCAGCAGCTGCTTGAGCGCCTCCTCGCCGCTCTCCACCGCCACGGTCTGCACCGGCAACCCCTGCATGATCGCCTCCAGCGCCATCAGGTTCTCCCGGCGGTCGTCCACCAGCAGGGCCTTGGCCACTCCGGCTGTCATGCGATCCGCTCCTCGGCTGCGTTGATCCAGGTGAGCATCAAAGTGATCAGTTCATCCAGGTCGACCGGCTTGGTGATGTAGTCGGTGGCACCGGCCTGCAACGCCGACTCCCGGTCGCCGGGCATCGCCTTGGCGGTCAGGAAGACCACCGGCAGATCGGCGAAGCGTTCGTTTCGACGGATTATCCGGGTCGTCTCGTAGCCGTCCTGGTCCGGCATCATCGCGTCCATCAGCACGATGTCCACCTCGGGGCGTTCGGCGAGCTTACGGACTCCGTCGACCCCGTTGTCCGAGTAGATCACCGTCATCCCGTGCAGCTCCAGCGCACTGGTCAACGCGAACACGTTACGGACGTCGTCGTCGATGATCAGTACGGTGGCCCCGTCCAGCCGGCGGGCCGTCGGCGGCTCCGGGCGGTCGATCTCGATCGGCCGTGTCAGCGGCGGCAGGGCGGTCCGGATCGGCGCGTTGGCCGGCAGCGGTGCCGGCGGCAGCACCGCGTCGGTGTCGAGCACGTCCGGAACATACAGCGTGAAGGTGGAGCCCTCGCCGGGCGCGGACGTCACGGCGATCACCCCACCGATCAGTCGGGCCAGATCACGGCTGATCGACAGCCCCAGCCCGGTCCCGCCGTAGCGCCGGCTGGTGGTGCCGTCCGCCTGCTGGAACGCCTCGAAGATCAGAGACAGCTTGTCGTCGGAGATGCCGATCCCGGTGTCGACCACGGTGAACGCCACCACCTGATCGGCCGTGGTGAGCGCCGGAAGTTCGAACTTCAGGTCCGCCGGGGCGGCGGCGATCCGTAGGGTCACCGATCCGCTGTCGGTGAACTTCACCGCGTTCGACAGCAGGTTCCGCAGGATCTGCTGCAGCCGCTGCGCGTCGGTGACCACCGCCGGCGGCAGGCCCTGATCCACCTCGACCCGCAGCCGCAGCCCCTTCTCGTTGACCTGTGGGGCGAACGCCTGCTCGACGTACGCCTGGATCTCGTTGAACGGGACCTCGGCCGGCTGTACGTCCATCCGGCCGGCCTCGATCTTCGACAGGTCGAGGATGTCGTCGATCAGGGACAGCAGGTCGGAACCGGCGCTGTGGATCGTCTTGGCGAACTCGATCTGCTTCTCGGTCAGGTTGGCGTCCGGGTTGTCGGCCAGCAGCCGGGCCAGCAGCAGCAGCGAGTTCAACGGCGTACGCAGCTCGTGGCTCATGTTGGCCAGGAACTCCGACTTGTACGCCGAGGCGCGGGACAGCTGTTGAGCCTTCTCTTCCAGACCGAGACGGGCGAGCTCGATCTCCCGGTTCTTGGTCTCGATGTTGCCCTTCTGCTCCGACAGCAGCCGCGCCTTGTCCTCCAACTCCGCGTTGGTGCGCTGCAGTTCGGCCGACTGGGCCTGCATCTCGTTGGCCAGCCGCTGTGACTGCGACAGCAACTCCTCGGTGCGCTTGTTGGCCTGGATGGTGTTCACCGCGATGCCGATGGTCGCCACCAGCCGCTCCAGGAACGCCAGATGCAGGTCGGAGAAGGCGGCGACAGAGGCGAACTCGATCACGCCGAGCATCTCGCCTTCGAAGAGCACCGGCAGCACCACGTGGTCGCGGGGCGGGACGCCCAGCAGCCCGGAGCGCAGGGTGAGCGCGCCAGTGGTGCCGGTGCCGACCCGGATGGTCCGTCGGGACACGGCGGCCTGGCCGACGAGACCTTCACCGGGGCCGAAGATGACGATGTGATCGCGGGCGACATAGCCGTACGCGGCGGTGAGCCCGAGCCGCATCACGCCCTCGTCCACGTCAGCGAGGAAGAACGCGCCGAGCTGGGCGTCGACCAGCGGCGTCACCTCGTTCATGATCATGCGGCAGACCTCACCGAGATCCCGCTGGCCCTGCAGCAGACCGCCGATGCGGGCCAGGTTCGAGTCGAGCCAGCCCTGCTCGGCGTTCTTCTTCGTCGTTTCCCGCAGGGTGACGATCATCTGGTTGATGTTGTCCTTCAGTTCGGCGACCTCGCCCTGCGCCTGCACGGTGATGTGCTGTGTCATGTCGCCCCGGGTCACCGAGGTCGACACCTGGGCGATCGCCCGCAGCTGGGTGGTCAGCGTCGACGCCAGCTGGTTGACGTTCTCGGTGAGGTCGCGCCAGGTGCCGGAGACGCCCTTGACCTGGGCCTGGCCGCCGAGTTTGCCTTCGGTGCCGACTTCGCGGGCGACTCGGGTGACTTCGTCGGCGAACGACGACAGCTGGTCCACCATCGTGTTGACGGTGGATTTGAGTTCGAGGATTTCGCCCCGGGCGTCGACGGTGATCTTTTGCGACAGGTCGCCCTTGGCGACGGCGGTGGTGACCGAGGCGATGTTTCGGACCTGGCTGGTCAGGTTCGACGCCATGGAGTTGACGTTGTCGGTGAGGTCGCGCCAGGTGCCGGAGACGCCCTTGACCTGGGCCTGGCCGCCGAGTTTGCCTTCGGTGCCGACTTCGCGGGCGACTCGGGTGACTTCGTCGGCGAA
>NZ_JBHMIM010000067.1:0-31294 GCF_048060115.1 Micromonospora sp. LOL_023 | reverse complement strand
CGGCCGGGCTGTCGACGGCTCGGGTGCCGCTGCCGGGTCGACCGACACGACCGCGCCGGGCAGCGCTGACCAGGCCGTCAGCAGCGGGATGCCGCTACCGAGTGTGACCATGGGCGTCAGCGCGGGTGTCGACGGTCTCGTGAGCGGTGCTTCGGTCACCGGATCAGCTGGCGACGCCGTTTCGTGGGTCGGCAGTGACACTGGCCAGGAGGGCAACGAGCAGCGGCAGGTCTCGGACGTCGACAGGGCCGGTGCGGCCACCGGCGGCGGTTCGACGGGGGCCGCGGACCGGGTGGGCTGGTCCGGTGGCGAGGGGGCAGCCGCAGCGGCCGACGCACAGGCGGCCGTCGAGGTCGGTGGTCGCAGCAGCAGCGACGCCGCGACGGTGTCCGGGCCCGGCGATGCCGAAGCTGGACCGGTCGACCGGAACGGGCTTACCGGGGGTGTCCAGCCTGCGGAGCAGGCAGCGGACGTCACCGGGCTCCGGCAGTCGGGCCAGGAAGAGGTAGCTACCCGGGATGATTCTGCGGCTGGCCGCACCGAGCGGCCGGTCGTGGGGGTCTCCGGTGGCGGTGCCCTGGCCGCACAGATCGTTGATGCAGGTCAGCGTCCGGCAGACAGCAGCACACGTGCTGAGTCGTCCCCACGCGGTACCGGCGCCACTGCGGTGCCGACCGTCGAGACGACGCCTTCGCCCATCGCTGATGCCGTGCCGTCGTCGAACGTACCGACCACGTCGGCGCAGACCACGGCCCCGGTTGACCACGTGGTTGCGGGCACACCGGAGCGCATCAGCGGGGCCACCGCCAACATGCGGTACGGACTGGACGACATTTCCCAGGCCCGCGGCTCGGCTCTGGACGCCGTGGCGGCGGATGCCGACGGTGGAACCGCCCGCACTGCACGGGTGGACGCCGCGCGGGCGAGCTTCCAGCCGACGATGGACTCGCGCGCGCGTGCCGCGGCCGACCCCGTCCGGTCGCTTCCGCAGCGTCAGGCCGAGTTGCGCGACGTCATGCAGCAGGTGGACCAGGCCCGGCGGCAGATCAAGCAGGTCATCGGCGAGGACCTGGCCCGCAGCGCCTCCGACCAGACGGCACCGAGGTCGGCAGACGCCATGGGCGCGGATCCGCAGATGCGGCAGCTTACCGAGTCTTCGGACATTGCTGCGGTGCCGCAGCAGCATGAACCCGGATACCCGGACGAGCCCGACTCCCACGCCGACGAGGTGCAGGTCGTGCAGGCGCTGTCCACGGCGCAGACGCGGCACACGGCTGCCGACGAAATCGGCCATCGCGTGGCGTTCCAGGCTCTCGCGGCACGGAACGGCCGGCCGGACGAGAACCTGCCCAACCTGTACCTCGCCGCCCGCGTCGATGCGGTACGCAGCCCCTCGCTGCGGGATGAGGCGCGGCGACTACTCGACGCCGGCTGGCGGGAGCAGCTGGCGCGGGCACCCGATGTACCGGTCCTGCTGCCGGGCGGCCCACCGGACGCCGAGGAGGTCAGGGAAGACGTGCGGTTGCGCCAGATTGGGCATCGGGACGCGGTGGCCAGCTCCACGATGGCGTCGCCGTCGGACCGGCCCGGGGTTCTGTTCGACGTCGCCGCGACGCCGCGTGACGACGGCGAAAGCCTCGCGGTGCTGGCCGAGATGGTTGCGGCCGAGATGGTTGCGGCTGAGGCGGCGAACGCGACCGACCCGAACTCCGTCGAGGCTCGGGCGAGGGACTTCACCGTGTCGTTGCTGGCGCTGCTCGACCAGCTGAAGGACGGGCGGTCCGGGCCCGCCGAGGTGGAAGCGTTCGTCACCGCAGGCTACGAACCCCTGGCACCGGACTTCAAACTCGCCTTCCTCGATGCGATCGGCACCTACCACGGTTCACTGCATACGGATGCGGAGAAGGCGGGGGTCGCTGAGATCGCCGCGGCCGTCATGCGGTGCGAATGAGAGCAGCGCTCTCGCGGCGCAGGACGGGCAGCACCTCGGAGCCCAGCAGGTCGAGCTGGTCCAGCACGGTGCCGAGGGGGAGCCCGGCGTGGTCGATCAGGAACAGCTGCCGCTGGTACGGGCCCGCGTACTCGCCGAATCCGAGGACCCGGTCGATCACCTGCTGGGGGCTGCCGACTGTCAACGGTGTGCTGGTGCAGTACTCCTCCAGGGAGGGGCCCCGGCCGTACAGGGGGGCCTGGTCGAAGTAGGGACGGAACTCGCGGATCGCGTCCTGTGAGCGGGGACGGACGAACACCTGACCGCCCAGCCCGACCGTCGCCCGCTCGGCAGGGCCGTGCCCGGCGGCCGCATACCGTTCCCGGTAGTGTGCCACCAGCCGGCGGGTGTGCTCGGGCGGCCAGAAGATGTGGTTCGCGAAGAGTCCGTCGCCGTGTTCGGCGGCCAGCTCCGCGGCCTCCGCGCTGGTCACCGCCGCGTGCCAGACCAGCGGCGGCCGGCCGTTCAGCGGGCGCGGAACCGAGGTGAAAGACGTCAGCGGCGTACGGAACCTGCCGTCGAAGTCCACCGATTCCTCCCGCCACAGCCGGCGCAGCAGGGCGTAGTTCTCCGCCGCCAGGGCGTTGCCGTCGGCGGAGTCGCGCCCGAACCAGCCGAACGCCCGTCCCACGTTGCCCTTGCCGAGCATGAGGTCGGCCCGTCCGCCGGACAGGTGCTGCAACAGCGCGTACTCCTCGGCGACGCGTACCGGATCGTTGGTGGTGATCAACGTGGTCGCCGTGCTCAAGGTCAGCGTCTCGGTGACCGCGGCGATGTGCGCGAGCAGCATCGCGGGGGCGGAGGAGACGTAGGGCGGCTGGTGGTGCTCGCCGGCCGCGAACACGTCGAAGCCTGCCTCTTCCGCCCGCCGGGCGATCGACACCATCGAGGTCAGCCGTTCGCCTTCACTCGGTGCCTGTCCGGTCAGCGGGTCAGGCGTGCGATCCCCGATGCTGTAAACCCCGAATTCCATGCTCTGAGGACGGAGCAGGAGCCCTTTGGGTTCATCACGCCGCCGGACTGCTCCTTCGGGACTCGGTGAGATGGCCCATCTCAATGGCCATCCTGGTCAGCTCGGCCTTGTTGCTCACGTTGAGTTTCGCGCGGATCCTCTTCGCGTACGTGTTGATGGTCGCCCGGGAGAGTCCCATCCGGGTGGCGACCTGCGCGTGGGTGAATCCCGAGGCGATCCACCGCAGGGTTTCGACCTCACGTGGGGCGAGCCCGCCGGGCTCCTCCTCGACCCGGCCGGAGACCTCCGACTGGAACCGGTCGACCAGGTACGGGCACACGTAGAAGCCGCCCTGCACGATGACCCGGATCGCGTCCCGGACGTCGTGCTGCTCGGCGGAACGGCTGATGCAGCCCCGTGCACCGGCCCGGATGGTGGCTAGCAGCGACGGCGAACCGTCCCACACGGAGAACACCAGGGGCGGCCCGATCGCGGACACCTTCGCCACCGTGTCCATCGCGGCCACTGTGAACCGTGGCAGGTCGAGCACGATCGCGTCGTACTCTCCAGCCAGGGGGTGCAGCTCCGCCACCGAGGCGACGGCCGCCACGACCCGCGTCCCAGCGACGTCGGTGGCGAGCTTTTCCACACCCGCCCGGCAGATCGGCTGGTCCGCGACGATCGCTACCTGATACACGGTTCCTCCATGCGCTCTCCCACCTAGGCGGGTACCGGCACTGGAACGGGTTCGGGGCGACGCAGGTTCACGAATCCCGGGAAAGGCGCACTGTGCGCCGAAGAGGGACATGGGATTGTCCCCCGAACCAGGAGGACACTGTCTCCTGTCGTGTCGATCGTGAGGAGAAGCTGACGTGGCAGGGAAGGGCAACTGCGCGGACTTCGTGATCGACGCGGGCAAGGCGTTGTTCCTGCCCGGTGCCGCCCCGGACGTCGTCGATCGCCAGATGCTCGACCTTTTCGGTAGCAGCACGGCGCCGCCGCGCTCGACGACCCTCTTTGTGTCCGCTGCGGATGTGCAGAATCCGGACGTACGGGACTTCCTGCGCCGTGAGCTGGACAAAGACCTGCATCCTACGGTGACGATCTTCGACCCGCAGCGGTCCACCCTGGTGGACGACTTCGCCGTGCTCGACGCGGCGCGTGGCTCCCTCGATGCGGACATCAACCTGCCGCCGACGATGAAGGTGCCGGATGCCGTTGCTGGCGATGTCGTGCAGGTCGACGACTCCCTGCGCCGTCTCGCTCCGGTCTCGACGATCGAGCAGCGGCAGGCGTTGCGGACACTGGCGGACGACTCGGCGCCGGCCGGCCCGGACAAGCTGGCCCGCTACCTTGAGCAGGGGCCGCCCGGTCTGACCGACGGTTCGGGTCCGGTCGCCGACCACTCCGCGATGCTCGGTGTGCCGCACGCGCTCTTCGGCGACCGGCCTGGTCTCGATCTGCCGGCCCTGCTCAGCTCACCGGGACGGGTGTCGCTGGCCGATGTCCGGCGGGCTCTCGACGGCCAGCCCACGGCGCTTGCTCCATCGACGGTGGTGAACGAGCTGGAGAGTGGGCGGGCCTCGGCCGCCCTGGTGCACGGCTGGCCGCCCGGCGCTACCGAGCCGCAGACGCGGTGGCTGTACCGGGACCACGACGGCGCCGTGCGCTGGGGGATCGAGGGCACACCGAAGTTCAACCGGGACGGCTCGACGGACCCGCGGACCCGGTTGCTGGAGCAGCCGCAGACCACCGCGCTTCTACTCGGCCCGGACGGGGCCGCGATCGTGCCCCCCGACGCGCCAGCGGTTGCCTTCGAACCTGTCCCGAGTGACCTGCACCTGTCGGTCCGCAGTCGGGCGTCCGGCAACTCGATCCTTCTCGGGCCCTGGGACGACGACTTCGTCGGCCCGAACCAGCGGCAGATCCGCCAGGTGGCCGAGTCGCTGGACCAGCTGAACGTCCCGCTGAACGTCCGGCGCGGTGAGCCCCGCGAAGGGCTGTCCACTGTCGAATCCGCTATCGCTGACGCGCTGCACATGACGCTGGAGAACAACCGCGACATCCGGGTCGTGGTGGCCACCGAGGCGAACGACCAACTGACGTGGCTGGCCACCCAGCGACATCAACGCTCGTCGGTGCATCCGGTGGACGAGGGCTGGAAGAGGCTATGGGTCGCCACCGGGCCGGACGGACGGTCGGACCGGTACAGCGACCCCTTGGACGCGCTGCGGCGCGCGACGACGCTGGCGGATCCCCTGCCCGACACCACGATGCCGGAGGTCCGGGCTCTGCTGGCGTCTGGCACCTGGAAGGACGCCCAGGCGTTCTTCCGCGACCACATCGACCGTTTGCGCACTCCCGATGCCGTGGACGAGGTGGTCCGGATGGTCCGGCAGAACACCGAACTCAGCTTGCGCGGGGACCGGCTCGGGGACGGCCTGATCCGGGACAGCCCGTTCTTCGTGCCGGACGTCATCACACCCGCGTTCGCCATGGTGCTGAAGACCGCGGTGAACGCGGGCGGCGACGCGATGCCGTCGATCGAGCCCCGGAAGCCGTGGCTCCTCGACGAGATCGGGCCACACACTCAGCGCGCGGACGAGAATCTGTTGTTCGGCTACCTCACCGACCGTCCACTGAACCTGTCCAGCCCGGTGGGCGAGTACATGACCGGCCTGCTCTGGCTCCGCGAGATGGTGCAGGCCATGCTCAGTGCGGCCACCGGCATCACCCCGCAGGACGGGTTGTCGGTGATCAGGGCGAAGGGTGAGCTGGACGGCGAACGGGCGGCACGAACCCCGGGGCAGCCGGAGCAGTTGCGGGCGCACGCGGTTATCGCCGAAAATTTCATGGGCATTCTCTTTCCCGACCAGGCCAGCCATTCCGAGGCGGAGCGGCTCCTCGACGCGATCGACTGCCTGACCGGCGAGGACCGGGTGGCCTGGTATTACATGATCAAGCACATGGCCAAACCGTTCCGGCCGGCTGAACAAGACGTGAACAGGCTCAGGGATCGCATTTCGAACTGCGCCCAGTAGGCCGATTCGTAGGAGTATTCTGATGTCGTGCTACCCCTCCATGGTCGAAAGCGGCGCGTTTGTTTCGCCGGATCCGAATGCTGCAGTTCCGGGGTGGGTGCGTGACGCACCGCGTATTCCGGGAATTGTCCGGGTGTACTTCGATCATGATGCGTTGGGTGCGCTGAGCCTCATCGACACGCTGATGAGCAACCGGGCCACGCTCGACCGGTGGGTCGACAGTCCGAGTAGCGACGAGGTGCGGACCATGACCCGGGCCGCTGCCGAGGAGCGGACCGGGAAGCACCATCTCGACCTGGATCTGCCGGGACGGGTGGATCTGCTGGACCCCTCGGATGATCGAGTGCTGCCAATCGACGATCGCCATCGCATCGTGCCGGTTGATCAAGCTACTGGCGTGCGGATCGTGCCCAAGGTTCACCTCCTGGACGGCGATCCTGGTGTCCGGCGTCCGTCCGTGCTGCCATTCGATGGCCAGTTCCCCGGCCAGTTGCGTGTTCAGGGCGAGATGGTGCATCTCGGACTCCCTGCTGGCCTGGTGAACAATCGGTACCCGGATGTGTCCGTCATCCCGGTGTCGACGGGGCAGATGCGGACCGCGAGCGGTTATCCGGAGTTGCTGGGCCATCTCAACTCGTTGCCGGACGGTAGCCGAACCTCCGTGGAGGTCGTCTCTGCCGATGGCGCCGACACCTACCTGGCCATGGCAGTCGGTGGCCCCGACGGCCCAGCCCTGCTACAGGAATCGGGCGGCACGATCGGTACGGCGCTGCTGCCCCGTCAGTTCGCCGGCCTCCGACACGCGCCGCTGCCGTCCGCGGCGGAGCTGTCGCGGCCCCGGCGGCCGGGGATGGTGTTACGGGCTGGTGTTGATGGCGAGACCGTTCGGGGGCTGCTTGGTGAGCTGCGGGCCATCGCGTTGGAGCATGGTGGCCGGGTACGCGAGGCGTTGGTGCCATATGCGGACGAGCCGGCGTACGCCGATGCGATGGCCGGGTGGAACAGCTTCACGACCTCGCTGCTTTCCTACGACGGCTCGACCTTCGACCGCAGTGCTCACCCGGAACAGGTGTTCGGTGCCTATGAGAGTGTCCATGACAGGCTTGCGGGCCTGGACAAGCTCACCGCTCACCCCTTGCCGCCGATCGACGAGACGCTTCCAGCCGCCTACTTCGCACCCGTGGCGGCTGCTGACGTTGACAAGTCGGTGAATATCACTCAGTTCGATTGGCTGTTCAATCCCCGCATCACTGTTGATGCTAGGACTGTGGCCATCCATCAAAGGGACCTCACGTCGGGTCGCGAGGATCTTCTCGGATTCTTGACCCGGGTTCTGCATACCGCAGAAAGGGTGTTTGATGATTCGACTCCTCGTCGTCGGCGAAGTTCTGATAGTCAGGGTCGGATACGTATGTTTCAGAATGCGGTGAATGCTTATCGCATCCTTGCTCAGGGGCGCGCGAGCTACGATAATTTGGAAACGCGCGCAGAAAAGCGGTTTTTCAATGCGAACTATCGAAACTATTTGTCAATCTATGCGGATTTGGGATATCAGTTTGGAGTTCTGGCGGATTACGCGAGGGAGAATCCGGGGAGTGTTGCGGGGCGTGGGGATAGAGTTCGCCTAAATGAGCTTCCCGGGATGATGTATTTCGTGCATCATCTTCCGAGTGCTGAGGCGGAACTTTTCCGGGCGCGGAGGGTTGCGGCTCAAGCTGTTGCAGACCAGCAACGCCATCTTGTTGCACTAAACACCCGTCGCTATCACGATGTTCATCATGGTCAGGTCACCATGCGCCTCCAGGAGCGGAACCGGGATGAAACCGTGGTTCTTTCGCTAGATGATCCCGATCCGTCGAATGGTAGGGTCTATAGCGATGCGGAAAAGGAGAGGATCGACGACGCGCGAGTGGCTATTCTGGCGGAACGTTACAACGAGTGGACGTGTGGTCCTCTTGTGGCTGATGCGCTTGTTCGGTTGAATCAGTTGCTGGTTCCTGCTCCAGGAAGTCGCCGGGGTGATGTACTCTCTCAGATCGATTACGGTGAGTCTGACCATGATGCGGGCGTTTTTGATCACACTGCCGCCTATATCGGTCCTGCCTTCCAGCCTGAATCGGTCATTTACGACCCCTGGCCGAATGAGACGGCGATTACAAATGTGGCGGATGTGACCGTCCCGGGGGTGCATCGCTACGACCAGACTGGCGGTTACCGGGCTGACGGCTACGATTGGACTGAAGTCGCTCGGCGGTATATCGACTGGGGTCGGCTGAGTGAGCTGGACGAAGAACCTGCGGAGCATGAGATGGCCGATCCCCGAGACGTCTTCGATATCAATCACGCAAGTCTTGGGTACGCCCAGAACAACAACCTCCCCGCAGATCGCCTCGAGTTGTCAGGGTACGGCATGAGTGCGACCGCTGCCAGTCGCTATCAACCCGATCCCGCCAACTGGTCGGAGTCGTCGGAGGGGTGGGCGCGAAGGTATCCGCCTGATCCGATCGCACCGGAAGTGCCGGATGAGTCGAGTGACGACGACACGGCAAATGACCCCACCCTGCCGGTGCCTCGCTCGCCCAATCGTACACCTCAGTACGCGGCATACCCGATCGGCGAATACGCGTCCGTCGGCTACGGCTACGGTGCCGGACCGTCTACTGGTCTAAGCCAGACTAATAATTACGGATATGAGTCTCAGAACTGGGACGATGACGATCTGGTGACCTCGGACCGGGAGGATGAAATCGGCGGCCGCAACGGATCGAACTCCGGGCCACCGATATACATGGTAGCCGTAGATGATTCGGCAGGCTTCCGGCCCTCGTTGCCTGGTGCGGTCGGTGAGCTGACGTCGCGGTACGACGAATTGCAGGCGTTGATGCGGCGGGCCCGACCTGCGCTGGCCGATGCGCTGGATAGCACCGATACGCGGCCGCATTGGGAAACCCTGGATTCGGCTACGGTTCCGGCTGAGGTGCACCGCCAGTTACGTGATCTCGGTTTCGCCGCGACACGGCAGGTGTTCGCTGACCACGGGCTGCTGGTCGACCAGATTCTTGATCGGCTTGCTCCTGCTGTCACGGCGGACGACGCACCCGCCGCCGCGGCGTTGCAGGATCTTCGTGGCTGGCTGGGCGGGTCGGGTGCCGATGGGGGAACCGGGCTCGGCGGGTCCGGCCGACGGGGCGGGACGGTGCCGGAGGACGACTGGTGGCGCCTGTACATCGATCCGCTCCACCAGCAGCCGGCGCAGATGTGGCGTCCGGACAACCCTGGGCTGTACTACGACCACGATGAGGAGCCCGGATTCCGGGACAGCATGGTCGAGGCCTACCGCGACCATCTCTTCCCCGCCGCACCGATCGGCCAGATCGACTCGGGGCGATACCACGAGATGCACGCGGCGGTGGTGCGGCATCTGCCGGGCGGTGTGGACTGGACCGGCCAACCCAACCCGGACGGCGTACCGGACCCGAGCCTCTCGCCGGTGTACGGACCGCTCGCCGACTCCGTGCGGGAGCTGCGGATCGATGGGCGGCCGCTGGTGTCGACCGACCGGGCGGCGGATCCGATCGTCCTGTTGGACACGCGCCAGGAGCCGGTGTTCGTGCCGAACTACCCGGCGGACGAGGCACCGGGCCTGGTCGACCGGATCCTGACTGGACACTACGCGGCGATGGTGGCGGCGACGGAGCCGTTCGAGAAGCTCCGCACCATCAGCGCCACGATCGTCAGCCTGCACATCGGCCACTTCCACCCGGACGGCAACGCCCGGGTGAATATCGACCTGCTGCTGCATCGTCTGATGATCGACGCTGGCTTCGACCCGGTGATCTTCCCGGACATGAACCGGAGCTTCAGCGGTCACCGGGACATCGACTCGCTCGCCCGGAGCCTCGCCAACCGGCAGGGCCGTCCGCTCGCTGACCATCTGGACATGCACGACGGCCACCTGACCGACGCCGAGATGCCACCGCCTCCCCTGCACGCGGCGCTTGCGCCATGGACCGGTGATGAGACACCTGCACGATCCGCCCCGGCCTGGGTGTCCGACGGGTGGGGAAACCGCCCGGCAGCTGACTCCGACTCCGACTCGGACTCGGACTCCGGCCTGTTCGCGCAGCCGATGGATCGCCGAGTCGCCGCCGAGCCGGCCGCACTGTCGCTCACCGACTTCCTTTCCGGCGCGTCGCCCGTGTCCGAGACGTCGGCGCGGCCCGGGGCGTACGAGGTCTTCACGGCCGGCCTGCACCGGCCGGATCCGACAGCGCCGACGCTGTACTCCGCGACCGGCGCGGATCAGTCACGGGCCGGCTCGCTCGGACGGGACGTGGCAGAGTTGATCGATGCCGGTCTGGCGCAGGCGCTGGCGGCGACACCCGACGTGCCGGCCCTGCACCTGCCGGTGGCCGAACACGGCGGCAGGGCCATGGAGGCGGACGTCCGGTGGCTGAACCGCACGTTGGAGCTGTTCGCTCAGGCCGGGGTGCTGCCGGTGGTGGCGACCCGTGGTGCGATCGATGCGGACACCGCCCAGGTGCTGGACAGGTACGGCGCGGTGGCGTGGCATGCGGCCTCAGGGGACGGAGCGGATTCGGGTGGTGGCTTCCGGCTCCGTCGGCCGGGCTCTCGCGGTCGCACCGGGCAGCCGGGAGGGAGGTACGCCGAAATCGATGCGCAGGCGCACCAGTCTGCGGTCTCGCAGGCGCGGCCGGCCGTGGTGGACAGGGCGCCGGAGCCGGTTCTCGAAGTCCTGCTCGAGGAGAATCCGCAGCGCCAGCGGGACCTGATGAACGACCGGCCGGAGCTCGTCACGTCCGACGACTTCCTGGAGCGGGTCACCGGGATGGGCCAGCGGGTGCCGAACGTGCCCGCGGTGCGGCTGCTGCGGCCTGATGTCCGGCTGCGGCGTCTCGGCCTGCCGGACGCGGTGCACGGCTACATCGCCACACCCGCGATGGACAGACCGAACATCCTGTTGGAGACGGTCGGGCAGCTCCATGACCGTGGCGAGGACACCTCGGTGCTGGCCGAGATGGTGAACGCCGAGACCGCGGATGTCACCGACGGGACCGCGGGCGAGGTTCAGAACCGGGACTTCCTGGCGGATCTGCTGGACGCCCTCGACCAGGCGAAGGCCGGGGAGTTCACCGGTGCTCAGACGACGGACGGCGAGTTCGCCGGTGTGGAGGCGTTCGTCGACGCGAACCGGCATCGTCTGACCGACTCCGACACCAAGTACCGCATCCTCGATGCGCTCGGCACCTACCATCAGACCCGTTCGACCGATGCGGAGAAGGCGCAGGTGCAGGCCCTTCAGATTGCCGTGTCGAAGTGCCTGTGAGCAGACGCGGGGAGATTCTCGGCGGACCGTCCGCCGGGCGGCCACGCCGCCGGACGCTGAGAACGCCGGAGGCCGCCGCACCCCGGTTCGGCCGTACGGGACAATCGGTGACTGTGCCCGTACCAGATGAACCGCTCGCCGACCCCGCGACCGCCCGGCGGCGGCCCGCCGACGGTGACCCCGCCCGCGCGTCCGCCCTCGATCCGGTGATCGCCGCCCGACTGCGCCGTACCGCCGATGGCCTGGTCGCCGCCGTCGTGCAGCGGCACGGCACCGGCGAGGTACTGATGCTGGCGTGGATGGACGACGAGGCGCTGCACCGCACCCTCACCACCGGTCGGGCCACCTACTGGTCGCGCAGCCGGCAGGAATACTGGGTCAAGGGCGCAACGTCCGGGCACCACCAGTACGTGCGGTCGGTGCGGCTCGACTGCGACGGCGACGCGGTGCTGGTCGCGGTCGAGCAGGTCGGCGCCGCCTGCCACACCGGCGCCCCGAACTGCTTTTTCGACGAACTGCCGGTCACCGGCACCGCCGCGGAGGAGAGCTGATGACCACCGGCACGGTCAGCCCGGACGAGCAGGCGTTCCAGTCGTTGGCCCGGCAACGTCGGGTGGTGCCGGTTGTCCGGCGGCTGCTCGCCGACGGTGAGACGCCGGTCGGGGTGTACCGCAAGCTCGCCGGTGGCCCGGGCACCTTCCTGCTGGAATCCGCCGAGCAGGGTGCCGGTTCGCCCGGCACCGCCTGGTCGCGGTACTCCTTCATCGGGGTACGCAGCGCGGCGACGTTGACCGAGTCCGGTGGCAGCGCGCGGTGGCTGGGCGACCCGCCGGCCGGGCTGCCCGTCGACGGTGACCCGGTGCGGGTGTTGCGGGCCACCGTCGACGCGCTGACCGCGCCCCGGCCCACCGGCGGCGTGCCCGGCGGGCTGCCGCCGTTGACCGGTGGCCTGGTCGGCTACCTCAGCTACGACTTCGTCCGCCGGCTGGAACGGCTTCCCGAACTCACCGAGGACGAGTTGGGGCTGCCGGAGTTCGGGCTGATGCTCGCCACCGATCTGGTGGTGCTCGACCACTTCGACGGTTCGGCGATCCTGGTCGCCAACGCGGTGCTGCCGGAGGCCGCCGAGGACGCGACCGTCGCGGCCGCGTACCACCACGCGATCGGCCGGCTCGACGCGATGACGACGGCGCTGTCCCGGCCGAACCCGCCGATGGTGTCCATGCTGGACGCACCGACGGTCGCGGCAGCCGGCCAGGTGCGCAGCCGCACCGCACCCGGCGCGTACCCCAAGGCGGTCGAGGAGGCCAAGGAGGCGATCCGGGCCGGCGAATGCTTCCAGATCGTGCTGGCCCAACGCTTCGAACGGGACACCAGCGCCGACCCGCTGGACGTCTACCGGGTGCTGCGGGCGACCAATCCCAGCCCGTACATGTATCTGTTGCGGTTCGACGACTTCGACGTGGTCGGCTCGTCGCCGGAGGCGCATCTGAAGGTCACCGTCACCGACGGCGGTGCCCGCCGGGCGATGCTGCATCCGATCGCCGGCACCCGACGCCGGGGCGCCACTACCGAACAGGACGCGGCGCTCGCCGCCGAGCTACTCGCCGACCCGAAGGAACGCGCAGAGCACGTCATGCTGGTCGACCTGGGCCGCAACGACCTCGGTCGGGTCTGCCGCCCGGGAACCGTCGAGGTGCCCGAGTTCGCTACGGTCGAGCGGTACAGCCACGTCATGCACATCGTGTCGACCGTGGTCGGGGAACTGGGCGAGGCGTACACCGCATTCGACGCGTTGGCCGCGACCTTCCCCGCCGGTACGTTGTCCGGCGCTCCCAAGGTACGGGCGATGGAGATCATCGAGGAGTTGGAGCCGACCCGACGGGGGATCTACGGCGGGACCGTCGGCTATTTCGGGTTCGGCGGCGATCTCGACATGGCGATCGCGATTCGTACCGCGGTCATACGGGCCGGCCGGGCCTACGTGCAGGCGGGGGCGGGCATCGTGGCGGACTCGGATCCGGCGGCCGAGGAGCGGGAAACCCAGAGCAAGGCGGCCGCCGTCCTGGTCGCGATCGCTGCCGCCGAGACGCTGCGTCCGGCCCGGTGAGCGGCCCGGTGGGCTCGGCGGCTGGCCGGGGGTCCGGCGCGGCGGCTGGCCGGGGGTCCGGTCCGGTCGCCGGCGCGGGTCGGGAAATGGCCGGCGTGGTCGCCGCCTGTCTGGCCGGTGCGGCGGGAGTCTGGTATTCCGCAAGCCGGGCCTGGGCGGTCGAGGTGACCGACCGACCGGACCCGCTGCCCGACATCGAGGTGCTGCGGACCGGGGCCCAGGAACTGCCGTGGCTGCCGGCGCTGGCGCTGGTCGGGCTGGCCGGTGCCGGTGCGGTGCTGGCGACCCGGGGCACGCCCCGCCGGCTGGTCGGTGGGTTGCTCGCGGTAGTCGGGATGGTGCTCGCCGGCAGCGGGCTGGCGGTGCTCACCGGCGTGCTGCCGCTGGCCGGATCGGCGACGGCCGCGACGTCGACCCCGGCGGGCTGGCCGGCGCTGGCGGTGCTGGCAGCGGCGCTGCTGCTGGCCGGCGGGGCCGTGACAGCGGTGCGGTCAGGTGGCTGGCCGGCGATGGGCGCCCGTTACGAACGCCCGGCGACGGCGGCCCGTCGCGGCAGGCCCGCCGAACCCACCGCCGCCGCGGATACGGTCGGGTCGTCCGCGACGGTGGGGCGGCGATCGACCCTCGACGCGTGGAGCGCCTTCGACCGGGGCGAGGACCCGACCGCCGACGACGGTCCACCCAGTGGGCGGCCGAAGGACTGAGCGCTCCGCGGTGCCGGGCCGGCTGGCTAGCTGGCTGTCGTGCTCGCGCGGGGTTCCCGCCGGCCCGCTGCCGCCTCGGTCACGTCGTCGGTGGCGAGTGCCGCCACCAACCGACGGATCTCGTCGCGCTGGCGGGCGCGGGCCCGGTCGGCGCAGATCGCCTCCCAGGCGTTGCCGCGGGCGGTGCGGATCCGGTGGTCGCCGATCATCGCGCGCTCCATCGAGTGCACCACCTCCGCGGCGAGCGAGACCACGGCACGGGGGATGGCGATCAGGTCGACGGTCGCGTCGCGTCGACTGGTGCTCATGGCGTCGTGTCCAGTGCTCATGGCGTCCCCCAGGGTGGTTGCGCGGCCGGTGGCTACCGTCGATCAGTCTGCCCGAACACCATCCTGGCCGCGGGCTGTTTCACGGCGGTGACCCGCACATCAACTATCGCCTCGTCGCGTTGGTAACGCCCGTACCGGCGGTGTTGATCTGCGACACAGCCGCCGACGGCGCCGGGCCGGCACGATAAGATCAACGTCGATGGGGCCCGGTGGTCTCGCCGGCGTGGGTGGTTCGGGTCGATTCGCAGGTACGGTGCGTGATTTCGTTCTCACGAAAGGTTGGGCATTATGCCCCAGGCCAAATCGTGAGGCGCGCCATACCCCCGGCTCCGGCTACCCGGCGCCGCCGCCTAGCATCGGGCGCATGACACCCGGAGAGGGGAGTCCGTTGGTGACTGCTGACCAGGACGACAGCACGGGGCTGACGGTGCCGGCGCTCGGCGTACTCGATGAGATTCTTGCCGGTGTCCGCGCCGACCTCCAGCGCCGAGAGGCGCTGGTCTCGTTGAGCCGGATCCGTGAGCTCGCCGCCGCCGCGCCGCCGCCGATCGACGCATGCGCGGCGCTACGAAAGCCCGGGGTCGGGGTGATCGCCGAGGTCAAGCGGTCGTCCCCGTCGAAGGGGGCGTTGGCCGACATCCCCGACCCGGCGGTCCTGGCGTCCGAGTACGCCGCCGGTGGGGCCCGCTGCATCAGCGTGCTCACCGAAGGCCAGTGGTTCGGTGGCTCGCTGGACGATCTCACGGCGGTGCGGGCCGCGGTCGACGTGCCCGTGCTGCGCAAGGACTTCATCGTCTCCAGCTACCAGGTGCACGAGGCCCGGGCCCACGGAGCCGACCTGGTGCTGCTGATGGTGGTGGCGTTGGAGCAGAACGTGCTGGTCGGGTTGCTGGAGCGGATCGAGTCGCTCGGCATGACGGCGCTGGTGGAGGTGCACACCGAGGAGGAGGCCGACCGGGCCCTGGAGGCAGGGGCCCAGGTCATCGGGGTCAACGCCCGGGACTTGCGGACCCTGGAAGTGGACCGCTCGGTCTTCGAACGGATCGCGCCGGGCCTGCCCAACAACATCGTCAAGATTGCCGAGTCGGGGGTGCGGGGGCCGCACGACCTGATCCGGTACGCGTCGGCGGGTGCCGACGCGGTCCTGGTCGGGGAGGGTCTGGTGACCCAGAAGAGTCCCCGGGACGCGGTCGCCGAGCTGGTCAACGCCGGCAACCACCCGGCGACCCCGAGGCCGGTCCGGTGAGCGCCCCGGTGAGCGCCACCGCCGGTCCCGGCGAACTGCCCGTCGGCGCGACCGGCGAGCTGCCCGTCGGCGCGACCGGCGAGCTGCCCGACGGCGCCGGGCACTTCGGCCGCTACGGTGGCCGGTTCGTCCCGGAGGCGCTGGTCGCCGCCCTCGACGAGCTGGACGCGGCGTACCGGCAGGCGATGGCCGACGACGGCTTCCGGGCCGACTTCGCCCGGCTGCTGCGTGACTACGCCGGCACCCCGTCGCTGCTGTACCGCGCCGAACGGCTCTCCGCGAAGGTCGGCGCGACGGTGCTGCTCAAGCGCGAGGACCTCAACCACACCGGCGCGCACAAGGTGCGCAACGTGCTCGGTCAGGCGTTGCTGACCCGCCGAATGGGCAAGCCACGGATCATCGCAGAGACCGGCGCAGGCCAGCACGGGGTGGCCAGCGCCACCGCCGCCGCGCTGCTCGACCTGGAGTGCGTGGTCTACATGGGTGAGGTGGACACCGAGCGGCAGGCACTCAACGTGGCCCGGATGCGGATGCTGGGCGCCACCGTCGTGCCGGTCACCAACGGCTCCCGCACCCTCAAGGACGCCCTGAACGAGGCGCTGCGCGACTGGGTGGCCAGCGTCGACCACACCCACTACCTGATCGGCACCGCCGCCGGGCCGCATCCGTTCCCGGCGATGGTGCGCGACTTCGTCCGGGGCATCGGCGACGAGGCCCGGGCGCAGTGCCTGGACACCCTCGGTGGTCTGCCCGACGCGGTGGCAGCCTGCGTCGGCGGCGGATCCAACGCGATCGGAATCTTCCACGCCTTCGTCGGCGACGAGCAGGTCCGGCTGTACGGCTTCGAGGCCGGCGGGGACGGAGTGGCCACCGGCCGGCACGCGGCCAGCATCACCGGCGGCACGTCCGGGGTGCTGCACGGGGCCCGCACCTACCTGCTGCAGGACGCCGACGGGCAGACCCTCGACTCGCACTCGATCTCGGCCGGCCTGGACTACCCGGCGGTCGGGCCGGAGCACGCCTGGCTGCATGACACCGGCCGGGCCCGTTACCTGCCGGTCACCGACGCCGAAGCGATGGCGGCGTTCCAACTGCTCTGCCGCACCGAGGGGATCATCCCGGCGATCGAGAGCGCACACGCCCTCGCCGGGATGATCAAGATCATCCCGGAGTTGGCCGCCGAGCTGGGCCGCGAGCCGACCATCGTGGTCAACCTTTCCGGCCGGGGTGACAAGGACGTACACACCGCCGGCGCCTACTTCGGCATCCTCGACGGGCAGGGCGAATGAGCATCACGGTCGCGTTCGACAAGGCGCGCGCCGACGGCCGCGCCGTACTGATCGGCTGCATGCCGGCGGGCTTCCCCACGGTCGACGACAGCATCACCGCGATGCGGGCGATGGTCGAGGCCGGCGTGGACGTCATCGAGGTCGAGCTGCCGTACTCCGATCCGGTGATGGACGGTCCCGTCATCCAGCGGGCCAGTGACATCGCCCTGGCCGGCGGGGTACGCACCGCCGACGCGCTGCGGATCATCGAGGCGGTCGCCGCCACCGGCGCCCCGGTGGTCACCATGACCTACTGGAACCCGATCGAGCGGTACGGCGTCGACGCGTTCGCCCGGGACCTGGCCGCCGCCGGCGGCACCGGGCTGATCACCCCCGACCTGATCCCGGACGAGGCCGACGAGTGGTTGGTCGCCTCCGACGCGTACGGCCTGGACCGGACCTTCCTGGTTTCCCCGTCGTCGACCGACGCCCGGTTGGCGATGACCGTGCGGCACTGCCGGGGCTTCGTCTACGCCACGGCGCTGATGGGCGTCACCGGTGCCCGGACGCAGACCTCCGGCGCCGCGCCGACGCTGGTCGGTCGGCTGCGCGAGGTCACCGACCTGCCGGTCGGTGTCGGCCTCGGCGTCGGCAACGGCGCCCAGGCCGCCGAGGTCGGCTCCTTCGCCGACGGGGTGATCGTCGGCAGCGCGCTGGTTCGTTGCCTGCTCGACGCGCCGGACCGGCAGGCCGGGTTGGCCGCGTTGCGCCGGCTCAGCGGCGAGCTCGCGGCCGGGGTGCGGGCCGTCACCCGCTGACCTACGACGGTCGGGTGGCCGAGACACGCGATTGTCCACCCGCCCAGGGTGCCGGGTAGGCGCGTCGCGACGGTAGCGTGTGCATCCGTGAACATCGCCGCGATCCCCAGCCCGGCCACCGCGGTCTGGCAGCTTGGTCCTTTGCCCATCCGGGCGTACGCGCTCTGCATCGTGCTCGGCATCGTGGTGGCCTGCGCGGTCACCGAGTACCGGCTCCGTCAGCGGGGCGTGCGGCCGTGGGCGGTGCTCGACATCGCCATCTGGGCGGTGCCGTTCGGTATCGTCGGTGCCCGGCTCTACCACGTGATCAGCTCACCGCAGGACTACTTCGGTTCCGGTGGCAACCCGATCGCCGCCCTCTACATCTGGCAGGGCGGCCTGGGTATCTGGGGCGCGGTCGCCGGTGGTGCCGTCGGTGCCTGGCTGGCCACCCGTCAGCTGGGCCTGCCGCTGAACGTGGTCGCCGACGCGCTCGCGCCGGGTCTGCCGCTGGCACAGGCGGTGGGCCGGCTCGGCAACTGGTTCAACAACGAGCTGTACGGCGGCCCGACGACGCTGCCGTGGGGCCTGGAGATTCACCAGATGGACCGGGAGAACGCCGGGCGGGCGCTGCGGGACCCGGAGGGCAACCCGGTGCTGGAGCCGGGGCTGTACCACCCGACGTTCCTGTACGAGCTGATCTGGAACGTCGGCGTCGCGGGCCTGGTGATCCTGGCCGAGCGGCGGTGGAAGCTCGGCGCCGGGCGGGCGTTCGCGGTGTACGTGATGGGCTACACCGCAGGCCGGTTCTGGATCGAGATGATGCGCACCGACCCGGCGAACGAGATCCTCGGTGCACGGCTCAACGTGTGGACCTCGGTGCTGGTGTTCCTCGGTGCCCTGATCTACCTGGTGCGGGTCCGTGGCCCACAGCAGTTCCTCATCCCGCTGGACGCCGACGGCAAGCCGTTCCCGCCCGACGGGCTGCCCGGCACCGCCGCCGCTGGCGAGCCGGCCGGCGGGGAGCAGCCGACCGGCGGCGTCTCGCAGGTCGACGTGTCGGGTAAGGCGAAGGCGGCCGCCGAGATGGCCGCCGGGTATCAGGTCGTCAGCGAGGAAGAGTTCCAGGAGTATCAGCGCACCGGAGGTGCCCCGCCCCTGGAGGATCAGCGCACCGGTGCCTCATCGCGGTCCGTTGAGGCGAAGTCCGACCCGGTGGAGCCGGCCGAGGCCGAGGCCGACCCGGTGTCGGTCGACGCCGACTCGGCAGAGCCGGCTACCGCCGATGCCGACTCGGCAGAGCCGGCTACCGCCGATGCCGACTCGGCAGAGCCGGCTACCGCCGACGCCGACGCCGACGCCGCGTCGGCCGGCCGGGGTGACACGAAGACCGACCGCTGACCAACGGGCCGGCGGGAGGACCGACCGATCCGGGTCAACTGCTGGCCTTTGGTGTTCATTAGTGCTCATTGGTGAGCTGGAGTGACAGGGTGAACTTGAAGGAGTGGGCAGCGGCCACTGGCATCTCGTATGCGACCGCGCGGCGGCGCTACGAGTCCGGCACGCTGCCCATCCCGACGTACCGCCTCGGCCGTCTGATCATGCTCGGCGTGGACGACGTGGTCACCGAGGTCGGCTCCGCGCTCAACGGGCACCGCGGGAAGTTCCTCGCCCTGCTGCGTGACCCGGCCGTGTCGACGATCGTGGTCGAGCACCGGGACCGGTTCACCCGCTTCGGCGCCGAATGCGTCGAAGCCGCCCTGACCGCGCAGGGGCGCCGTCTGCCGGTGGTCGACCACGCCGACGTCGACGACGACCTGGTCAGCGACGTGACGGAGATTCTGACCAGCATGTGTGCCCGACTCTACGGGCGCCGCACTGCTGCGGACCGTGCCCGCCGGGCGGTCGAGGCCGCCACCGGGGACAGTCCGACGTGAAGGCGATCCAGGCCTACCGGTTCGCCCTGGACCTGACCCCCGGCCAGCACCGCGATGTGCTCACGTACGCGGGGGCGGCCCGCGTCGCACACAACCCGCGTCATCTGGTCGCCGCCCGCCAGCGCATGCACGCCCTCGGCCGGGCATTGTCGCGTAAGAGCGGCCCGGACCGGCGCGCCAGCCGCTGGCCGTCGAACCGCTGGAAACGCGCTGCGGGCCGACTCGGCAAGCGCACGTCAGGGTGGCTCACCACCCGGCTCGCCACCACCCATGGCACGGTCGTGCCCGAGCGCAACGCCGCCGGGAGTGGCCCGGTGGCAGGACGTGGAGCCGACCAGAGAACCCGTGTACACGGGCAGGTGGCTGTGAAGCGTCAACCCGGCACGGCGTTGGTCGGTCAGACCGGGACCGTCCTACCGTAAGGCAGGACGACCAATCGTGTGCCCACCAAAGCGCACTGGAAGGTAGCGGAGTCGGGCGATGCGTACAGCCGTCGTGGTAGGTGCCGGTATCGGCGGGCTCGCCGCCGCCGGTGGGTTGGCCCGTACCGGTTGGCAGGTGACGCTGCTGGAGCGCGAGGACCGGGTCCGTTCCGACGGCACCGCCCTGGTGCTCTGGCCGAACGGGCTGCGCGCGTTGCGGGCTCTCGGGCTGGGCGAGGGCCTCGACGCGATCGCCACCGCCGTGGCGCATACCGGGGTGCGCCGCCCGGACGGGCAGTGGTTGGTGCAGCCGCGCCCGCAACCGGGTGAGCGGGCGCCGGTGGTGGTGCACCGCGAGGATCTGCACGACGCGTTGATCGCCGGGCTCGGCGAGCAGGTGGAGATCCGTACCGGCGTGTCGGTGCGTGGTCTGCGCCCGGTGTCGGGCGACCGGCCGGCGGTGACCACCGGGCGGGGTGCCATCGAGGCCGACCTGGTGGTCGCCGCCGACGGCACCCAGAGCGTGCTGCGTCCGGTGTTGGCACCGGGCAGCACCGTGATCAGTTCCGGCTGTGCCGCCTGGCGGGCGGTGGTCCCCTGGTACCGGGCGCCGCAACTGCCACCGGAGCAGATCTCCGGCGAGGTGCTCGGGGCCGGCTACCGGTTCGTCTCGGCCTCGCTGGGGGAGCGGGGTTCGGCAGGTGGGTCCAGCCGGGGCGGCATCTACTGGGTCGCGACGGCGGTGGGCGCGTCGCGTCCGGAGTCGCCCGCGACGCAGTTGACCTTGTTGCGGCGTTGGTTCGCGGGCTGGCCGAGCCCGGTGGGGGAGTTGCTGGCCGCGACCGAGCCCGGCGACGTGGTCCAGCAGGAGGTCCGCGACTTGCGGCCACTACCGCGGGCGTACGGGTTCCCGGCCGGCCCGGGTGGGGTGGTGCTGCTCGGCGACGCGGCGCACACCATGCCGCACCACCTCGGTCAGGGTGCCTGCCTGGCGTTCGAGGACGCGGCGACGCTGTGCGCGTTGGTCCGTGACGCGGTGCCGGGGCCGCAGTTGACCGCGGCGATCGAGACCTACAGCCGGTTGCGGCGGCCACGGGCGGTGGCGATGGCGCGCCAGACCCGCCGGGTGGCGGCGGTGCTGCAGGCGCGTGGCCGGTTGGCGTTGCGGGCCAGGAACGCCACGTTGGGCACGATCAGTCCCCGGCTGATGGGCCGTGTCGCGGCGACCGCCGCCCAGTGGAACCCACCCCCGCCCTGACCCCCGCCCCGCCCTCCGCCCCGCCCGCCCTCCGCCCGCCGCCCGCCCGCGACGATCTTGCAGTTATCGACAGGATTTGTCCAGATTGTCCGTCGATAAGTGCAAGATCGTCGAAATGAACGGGGGCTGGGGGGTGTCAGGGGGTGGCGATGCAGGCGGTGCCGATCCGGCGGAATCCGAGCCGGTGGTAGAGCACCGCGATGTCGTCGTCGCCGGCGGCCAGGAACACCAGGTCGACGCCGTCGGCGAGGGCGCGGCGGGCCAGGGTGTCGGTGATCGCCGAGGCGAGTCCACGTCGGCGGGCCTGGGGCAGTGTGCCCACGCCGACGATCTCGGCCACGTCGTCGACCCGGTTGAGCGAGCCGACCGCCGCCGCGCTCACCGCTGTGAGCCCAGCTGAGGTCAGGTCGGCGGCGGCCGGGGTGGGGTGGTCGGCCAGCGCGATGCGGCGGACGCCGAAGCTGATCGCCAGGCGCTCCTGTGCCACCAGGCTCTCCGGTACCAGATCCACACCGGGCGGGTCTGCTGGGGCCGATGGTGCGGTTGTCGGCTCCTGTTGCGAACGCGTTACCCCACTATCGACAGTGGGAAATGTCACTGTAACAAGCTCGGGGGTCGCTGCGCCGACGGTCGGCAGGGCGGCGGCCGAGTCGGTGGGCGCGGCGGACAGTGGTCCGGACAGCGGGGCGAAGGCGGCCCGCGCCACGATGAACCAGGCCGCCAGGTCGGCCACGAACCCGGGCGAATCCGGATCGAGCAGGCGTACGTGCAGGTCGGCGAAGTGCGCCGCGGGTGGCAGTGCGTCGGGGTCGAGCACCATCAGCGGTGCCTGCTGCACGTGCAGCCCGGCCGATCTCGCGACGGCGAGCAGGTCCGGATGGATCTCGTGGATCCATTCGAACGACTCGGGAAGCCCCAGTTCGCGCTGTCGAGCGCGTACGGTGGTGATGTCCGCCGCAGCTGGCGCTGCGGCGGCGCCTCGGCGGGGGCGGGCGTAGAACGGCCAGCCACCCGCCTCCTTCCTCACGAAAAGTACATACTCGCCCAGCTCTTCGGGGTGGGCGGCAGCACGCGGTACGGCATCGCAGAACCGGTCCAGCCGATCGAGGAGTGCGTTCTCCTGGGTTGCCACCTTGTGAGACTACACGTCCCATACTGTGGACGTGTGATCAATTCGCACTGGTGATGTCCGGTGGCCCCTCACGTAGACTCAATAAACTCTCCAGGGCCGACGTCGTCCCGAATCTGTTCAGCGCGAGTGACGACAGGAGGCCCGGTGGTTCTTCCGTACCCGCAGGGACCGCACCCTTGCCCGCCGCAGGCATCCCGGCCGCCGGCGCAGGGTCTCTACGACCCGGCCAACGAACATGACGCGTGCGGCGTCGCCTTCGTGGCGGATCTGCACGGCCGCCGCTCGCACGGCGTGGTGGCCAAGGGCCTGGCCGCGCTGTGCCGGCTCGACCACCGCGGGGCCCGGGGTGCGGAGCAGAACACCGGCGACGGCGCCGGCATCATGATCCAGGTCCCGGACGAGTTCCTGCGGGCGGTCGTCGACTTCACGCTGCCACCCGCCGGGCAGTACGCCACCGGTCTGGTCTTCCTACCCACCGACCCCGCCGACGAGTCCCGGGTACGCCGGATCGTCGAGAAGTACGCCCTGGTAGAGGGGGCCGACGTGCTCGGCTGGCGCGACGTGCCGGTCGAGCCGGACGGACTCGGCGAGACCGCCGACGCCGCCCGCCCCCGGATCGGGCAGCTCTTCCTGGCCGCCCACCGGCTCACCGACTCCGCCGCCGGCGCGGCCGGCACCCCGCTGACCGGGATCGACCTGGACCGGGTGGCGTTCTGCGTCCGCAAGCAGGCCGAGCGGGAGAGCGCCGAACGCGGCGTCCCGGCGTACTTCCCGTCGCTGTCCGGGCGCACCATGGTCTACAAGGGCATGCTCACCCCCGACCAGCTGCCGGCGTTCTACCCGGACCTGCGCGACGATCGGGTCGCCAGCGCGATCGCCCTGGTGCACTCCCGCTTCTCCACCAACACGTTCCCGTCGTGGCCGCTGTCGCACCCGTACCGGTTCATCGCGCACAACGGCGAGATCAACACGATCCGGGGCAACAAGAACTGGATGAACGCCCGCGAGGCGCTGCTGGCCTCCCCGGCGATCCCCGGCAACATCCGCCGGCTCTTCCCGGTCTGCACCCCGCAGGCCTCCGACTCGGCGAACTTCGACGAGGTCCTCGAACTGCTGCACCTGGCCGGGCGCAGCCTGCCGCACGCCGTACTGATGATGATCCCGGAGGCCTGGGAGAACGACCCCGGGATGGACCCGGCGCGGCGCGCCTTCTACCGTTTCCACGCCAGCCTGATGGAGCCCTGGGACGGCCCGGCCTCGGTCGCCTTCACCGACGGCGAGGTCGTCGGCGCGGTGCTGGACCGCAACGGCCTGCGTCCCGGCCGCTGGTGGCGCACCAGCGACGGACTGGTGGTGCTGGGCAGCGAGGCCGGCGTGCTCGACCTCGACCCGGCGACCGTGGTCGCCAAGGGTCGGCTGCGGCCCGGCCGGATGTTCCTGGTCGACACCGCCGCCGGGCGCATCGTCACCGACGGGGAGATCAAGGCCGAGCTGGCCGCCGCCCAGCCGTACGCCGACTGGCTGCACGCCGGCCTGATCGACCTGCAGGACCTGCCCCCGCGTGACCACATCGTCTACGCGCACGACTCGGTGCAGCGCCGCCAGCAGACCTTTGGCTACACCGAGGAGGAGCTCAAGATCCTGATCGCACCGATGGCCCGCAAGGGCATCGAGCCGCTCGGGTCGATGGGCACCGACACCCCGATCTCGCCGCTGTCCACCCGGCCACGGTTGCTCTTCGACTACTTTCACCAGCTGTTCGCCCAGGTCACCAACCCGCCGCTGGACGCGATCCGGGAAGAGATGGTGACCAGCCTGCAGGCCACCATCGGCCCGGAGGGCAATCTGCTCGACCCGGGGCCGGCCTCCTGCCGGCAGATCGTGCTGCCGTACCCGGTGATCGACAACGAGGAGCTGGCCAAGATCCTCTCGGTGGACGAGGACGGCGACCTGCCCGGCTTCAAGGCCGTACGGGTCTCCGGGCTCTACCCGCTGCGCGACGGCGCCGAGGGCATCAAGGCCCGACTCACCCAGATCTGCCGGCACGTCTCCGAGGCCATCGAGGACGGCGTACGCATCTTCGTGCTCTCCGACCGCGACTCGACCCTCGACCTGGCGCCGATCCCGTCGCTGCTGCTCACCGCCGCCGTGCACCAGCACCTGGTCCGCGAGCAGACCCGCACCCAGGTGGCGCTGGTCGTCGAGTCCGGCGACTGCCGAGAGGTGCACCACGCCGCCGTGCTGATCGGCTACGGCGCCGCCGCGGTCAACCCGTACCTGGCCTTCGAGTCGGTCGAGGACCTGATCGCCACCGGCGCGTTGCCCGGCATCGAGTCCACCGTCGCCATCCGTAACTACGTCAAGGCGCTCGGCAAGGGCGTTTTGAAGATCATGTCGAAGATGGGCATCTCGACGGTCTCCTCCTACTGCGGGGCCCAGGTCTTCGAAGCCGTCGGCCTGGACAAGGCGGTCGTCGAGCGCTACTTCGCCGGCACCCCGGGCACCGTCGGCGGCGTCGGCCTCGCCGGCATCCACACCGAGGTCGCCGCCCGGCACGCCCGCGCGTACCCGTCGAACAGCGCCGAACGCTCACACCGGCGCCTCGACGTCGGCGGCGAGTACCAGTGGCGGCGCGAAGGCGAGCTGCATCTGTTCAACCCGGAGACGGTGTTCCTGCTGCAGCACGCCACCCGCTCCGGGCAGTACGACGTGTTCCGCCGCTACACGGCCACCGTCGACGACCTGGCCGCCCGCGCCGGCTCGCTGCGCGGGCTGTTCACCCTGCGCGCCGGGGTCCGCGAGCCGATCCCGCTCGACGAGGTCGAGCCGGCCAGTGAGATCGTCAAACGCTTCTCCACCGGCGCCATGTCCTACGGGTCGATCTCCGCCGAGGCACACGAGACCCTCGCCATCGCGATGAACCGCCTCGGCGGGCGGTCCAACACCGGCGAAGGCGGCGAGGACGTCGAACGCCTCTACGACCCGGCCCGGCGCTCGGCGGTCAAGCAGATCGCCTCCGGCAGGTTCGGCGTCACCAGCGAATACCTGGTCAACGCCGACGACCTGCAGATCAAGATGGCCCAGGGCGCCAAGCCGGGCGAGGGTGGCCAGCTGCCCGGCAACAAGGTGTGGCCGTGGATCGCCAAGACCCGCCACGCCACCCCCGGCGTCGGGCTGATCTCCCCGCCGCCGCACCACGACATCTACTCGATCGAGGACCTCGCCCAGCTGGTGCACGACCTCAAGTGCGTCAACCCGGCCGCCCGGGTGCACGTCAAACTGGTCAGCGAGATCGGCGTCGGCACCGTCGCCGCCGGGGTCGCCAAGCTCAAGGCCGACGTCATCCTGATCTCCGGGCACGACGGTGGCACCGGCGCGTCCCCGCTGAACTCGCTCAAGCACGCCGGCACCCCCTGGGAGCTGGGTTTGGCCGAGGCGCAGCAGACGCTGCTGCTCAACAAGCTGCGCGACCGGGTCACCGTCCAGGTCGACGGTCAGCTCAAGACCGGCCGCGACGTGCTGATCGCGGCCCTGCTCGGTGCCGAGGAGTACGGCTTCGCCACTGCCCCGCTGATCGTCGAGGGCTGCGTGATGATGCGGGTCTGCCACCTGGACACCTGCCCGGTCGGCATCGCCACCCAGAACCCGGTGCTGCGGGAACGCTTCACCGGCAAGCCGGAGTTCGTGGAGAACTTCTTCCTGTTCCTCGCCGAGGAGGTCCGCGGCTACCTGGCCGAGCTCGGGTTCCGCAGCATCGACGAGGCGATCGGCCGGGCCGACCTGCTCGACACCGCCCCGGCGCTGGACCACTGGAAAGCCAAGGGCCTGGACCTGTCGGCGGTGCTGCACGTGCCGACCCTGCCCGCAGGGGCGTCGCTGCGCGGCATTCGCCCACAGGACCACGGCCTCGACAAGGCGCTGGACAACGAGCTGATCGTGCTCGCCACGCCGGCGCTGACCGACCGGACCCCGGTCAAGGCATCGGTGGCGGTACGCAACGAGCACCGCAGCGTCGGCGCGATGCTCGGCGGCGAGGTGACCCGGCGGGCCGGCGGGGCCGGGCTGCCCGAGGACACCATCGAATTCACCCTCACTGGCACCGCCGGGCAGTCCTTCGGCGCGTTCCTGCCGCGCGGGGTGACGCTGCGGCTGTACGGCGACGCCAACGACTACGTCGGCAAGGGCCTGTCCGGCGGCCGGCTGATCGTCCGCCCGGACGCGGCGGCGCCGTTCGCCGCCCCCGGTGGCACCGGCGCCGAGGAGCAGATCATCGCCGGCAACACCATCCTGTACGGGGCGACCGCCGGTGAGCTGTTCCTGCGCGGTCGGGTCGGCGAGCGGTTCGGGGTGCGTAACTCGGGCGCGGTCACCGTCGTCGAGGGCGTCGGCGACCACGGCTGCGAATACATGACCGGCGGTACGGTCGTGGTGCTCGGCCCCACCGGGCGCAACTTCGCCGCCGGCATGTCCGGCGGTACGGCGTACCTGTGGCGGTTGGACGAGCGGCTGGTCAACCGGGAGCTGGTGGATCTGGAGCCGGTGTCGGCGCAGGCCGAGCCGATGCTGCGCGAGCTGGTCGAGCGGCACTACGCCGAGACCGACTCGACGGTGGCCGAGGCGCTGCTCAAGCGCTGGCCGGAGGCGGTGGAGGAGTTCGCCGTCGTGGTCCCGCGCGACTACAAGCGGGTGATGGAAGCGATGAGGGCCGCCGAAGCTGCCGGCCGTGACGTGGATGAGGCCGTCATGGAGGTGGCTCGTGCCTGACCCGACCGGTTTTCTGCGATTCGACCGGCGGCTGCCGCAGCGTCGCCCGGTGCCGGTGCGGATCATGGACTGGCGGGAGGTCTATCCGCCGGCCACCGACGAACTGATCCGTGAGCAGGCGACCCGCTGCATGGACTGCGGCATCCCGTTCTGCCACGACGGTTGCCCGCTGGGCAACCGGATTCCGGACTGGAACGACCTGGTCCGTACGGGTGGTTGGGCGGCGGCGATCGAGTCGCTGCACGCCACCAACAACTTCCCGGAGTTCACCGGGCGGCTCTGCCCGGCACCGTGCGAGGCGGCCTGCGTGCTTGGCATCGCCGGTGGCGCGCCGGTCACCATCAAGCAGGTCGAGGTGGAGATCATCAACCGGGCGGTCGGCACTGGGCTGATCACTCCGCAGGTGGTGCCGGAGCCGTCGGGTAAGCGGGTCGCGGTGGTCGGCTCCGGGCCGGCCGGGCTCGCCGCCGCGCAGCAGTTGGCGCGGGCCGGGCACGCGGTGACCGTCTTCGAGCGCGACGACGCCATCGGCGGGCTGATGCGCTACGGCATCCCGGACTTCAAGCTGGAGAAGGAGCATATCGACCTGCGGCTGGCCCAGCTGGCGGCCGAGGGCGTCCAGTTCCGCACCGGGGTCGACGTCGGCGTCGACGTGACCGCCGAGCAGTTGCGGGGCGACCACGACGCGGTGCTGCTGGCCTGCGGCGCGCTGGCCGGCCGGGACACTCCGGCGACACCGGGCCGGGCGCTGCGCGGGGTGCACCTGGCGATGGAGCACCTGGTCGAGTCGAACAAGGTGGTGGCCGCGGCGACGGCGCGGGCCCGGGCGGCCGAGGCCGCCGGCGTGGTGGCCGTCGAGCCGCCGTCCGACGCCGGCTCGTCACACGTGGACGGCGTACCGGTGGGGCAGCCGGCGATCGACGCGGCCGGCAAGTATGTCGTGATCATCGGCGGTGGTGACACCGCCGCCGACTGCCTCGGGGTGGCGCACCGCCAGGGCGCGGCCGGGGTGTACCAGCTGGACCTCTATCCGGAACCGCCGGGCGTGCGCGACGAGTCGCGGGATCCGTGGCCGACCTGGCCGTGGGTGCTGCGTGACTACCCGGCGCACGAGGAGGGCGGCGACCGGGTCTTCGCGGTCGCCGTGCAGGAGTTCGTCGACGACGGCACCGGCGCGGTGAAGGCGGTCCGCATCGTCGAGGTGACGGTGGCCAAGGTCGACGGAGAGCGGATCCTGACCGTGGTGCCGGGGTCGGAGCGGGAATTGCCGGCGGATCTGGTGTTGCTGGCGATCGGCTTCGAGGGCACCGAGGAGCAGCCGTTGCTGGAGCAGCTGCGGCTGGTCCGTAATCGGCGGGGCGCGATCGACTCCGACGCTGGCTGGCAGACCGCCACCAAGGGGGTCTTCGTCGCCGGGGACATGCACCGGGGGGCGTCGCTGATCGTGTGGGCGATCGCCGAGGGACGGGCGGCTGCGGCCGCGATCCATTCGTACCTGGGTGGGGTAGGGGAGCTGCCCGGTCCAGTGACCCCGACGATGCAACCACTCGCCGCCCGCTGACCCGTCTCCCCACCTCCCACCTCCCACCTCCCACCTCCACGACGATCTTGCACTTATCGAGAGCTTTTGCCTGAATTGTCCGTCGATAAGTGCAAGATCGTCGTGATCTTGGTGGTGGTGGGGCTCTTTCGGGGATGCAGATGTTTCGATAGCATTACCAGCTAGTAACAACCGTTGCTCCCCACGGCCACGCGCGCGGCCACGAGGATCCCCCCCATCCTTCGTGAGGTCCGTCCATGACCCTCCGTCCCCTGGCCCGCGCCGCCCTCGCGCTGGCCGTCATCGTCGGCGCCTTCGGGCTCGCCGCAACCCCTGCCCAGGCCGCACCGGCTGTGCACTACGTCGCCCTCGGTGACTCGTACTCCTCCGGAGTCGGTGCCGGCCCCTACCAGTCGACCTGCCTGCGCAGCAACCGCTCCTACGCCGCACTCTGGGCGGCCGCCAACTCGCCGGCCAGCTTCCGCTTCGTCGCCTGCGGCGGCGCGGTCACCGCCGATGTGCTCGACAGCCAACTGTCGGCACTGGACGCCAGTACCACGATGGTCACCGTCACCATCGGCGGCAACGATGCCGGTTTCGTCGACGTGGTGCTCAACTGCCGGCTGGGCAGCGAGTCCGCCTGCGCCACCACCGTCGACCGGGCCGAGCGGTTCGCCACCAACGAGCTGCCCGGTCGACTCGACGCCACTTACGCCGCCATCAAGCAGCGGGCGCCCAACGCCCAGCTGATCGTGCTCGGCTACCCACGGCTGTTCGAGGAGCCCCGCTACTGCGGACTGCTCGCCATCAGCCTGACCAAGCGCGCCATCATCAACGACGCGGCTGATCTGCTCGCCGACGTCACCGCCGCCAGGGCCGCCGCCGCCGGGGCGACCTTCGTGGACACCCGGAGACAGTTCGCCGGGCACGGGGTCTGCGGTGCCACGCCGTGGATCAACGACTTCTCTGCGCTGATCGGCGCGTACCACCCGAACGTCGCCGGCTATCGCGACGGCTACCTGGCCGCACTCAACACGGTTACCGGCTGACGGTTCCGCCTACCTGGCGGTCCGGTCCCCGACCGCACCACGGGGACCGGACCGCTGGCCACCGCCGGTCGTCCGTCGTCAGGTGGGTGCCCGGTCCCGGTCGGCATCGTCGCCGGAGTCCGGCCGTTGCTGAGGACGCAGCGCCCGACGCGCCGGCCAGGGTACCGAAGACGACGACCGTGACGAACTGCCCGATCGCCAGGAGCGGGAACGACATTCCGAGGACGCTGAGCGGCTTGTCGAGCCGATCGACGAACCGGCGCAACGTCTCGTCCCGCTCCGTACCGCCGCACCGGCACCACTGCAAGCTGCGGAGTGTCGACCACGCCAGCCAGGGCACCCGCTTGCATGCGCCCGATCTGCGTAGGTAAATGCACATTGAGTTTGAATATCGTCGACGATAAGATCGTTACGGGGACATTCATCGATGAAGTGGCGGCGCCCGGAGTCCGGTCGTCCGCTCGGTAAGGAGCACAATCTTGCGTCTCCGTAACCTCATGACCGTGGTCGCGACGGCACTCGTCGGCGCGGTCATCAGTCCGGCGACAGTCGCCGCCGCACCGCAGCAGATCATCGGCGGCGAGACCGTCTCGTCGGCACCCTGGGCGGCCGCCGTCATCAGTGACGGCTCGTTCCGATGCTCCGGCTCGATCATCGCCTCCCGCTGGGTGCTCACGGCCGAGCACTGTATGAAGGGCTCGTTGTCGGTGCGGGTTGGTAGCGTCTACCACGCCACCGGTGGACAGGTCAGCGCCGTCAGCGCCACGTACTTCCGCTACGGATATGACGTTGGGCTGCTGTATCTCAGCACACCGATCGTCACCACGTACGTCACGCTCGCCGACAGCGTCCCGCCGATCGGCTCGACGAACACCATCTACGGCTGGGGTCGGACGTGCATGAACTGCGACGTGTCGGCACAGCTCAAGACGGCCTCGGTGCAGGTCCTGTCGGTCCGCGGCCGGGATGCGTACGAGGGGCCGGCGATCCGTAGTACCGGGTTGACCGGCATCGCCTGGCAGGGCGACTCGGGCGGCCCGCAATTCTACAACGGACAACAGGTCGGGGTCTGCTCGAATTCGAACGGGACGACATCCCAGAACTACGCCTCGGTCGCGGCCAGCCGAGACTGGATAACCTCGGTCACTGGAGTCTGACCACACTACGGTTGTTCGGTCCCCGGTCGCATCCGGGGACCGGACAACCGTAGGATCCGGCTGTAGTCGCCGAGGAAACCGACGTACAGCCGCTTCTCTACAGTGTCAGGGGCCGGGTATCGCCCTAGGTGCCTCGGACTGATCGGGGGGAGCCATGGAGCGGGCCTTCTCGGCCAGGTTACTGAGCCTTTGCGAGTAACGGTTCGCGACTGGGTGTAGTGCCGGTACTCGGCTCAGGTGGTTCGGTTGTG